>NZ_WSFU01000113.1 GCF_016820635.1 Anaeromonas gelatinilytica
TTTTTTCATTATATAATTTTTTCCATGTCAACCTGTAATAATTTCTTTAATGCAACACTAAAATTTAACCCAGTTATTTTTTTAGTACTCTTAGTGAATTTAGTACTGCTAATAATGCTACTCCAACATCAGCGAATACTGCTGACCACATAGAAGCTAATCCAATAGCTCCTAGGGATAATATTAATAGTTTAATTCCTAATGCAAATATAATATTTTCGTAAACTATTTTTCTAGTTCTTTTAGCTATATTTATGGCATCTATGAATTTTTTTGGTTCATCTGTCATTAAAACTACATCAGCGGCTTCTATGGCTGCATCAGAACCAAGACCACCCATAGCGATACCAATATCAGCTCTTGCTAATACTGGAGCATCATTTATTCCATCTCCTATAAAAGCTAGCTTACCTTTGGGTTTCTTTTTCTTATCTAATTTCTCTAATATTTCAACCTTACCATCAGGAAGTAAATCCGTATATACTTCATCAATACCTAAGCTATATCCAACTTTTTCACCAACAGATTTATTATCTCCTGTCAGCATTACTGTCTTACTTATTCCTAAGTATTTAAGAGCTTTTAATGTATCCTTAGAATCTTCCTTGACTTCATCTGATATAATTATATGACCGATATAATTATTATCTACTGCTACATATATAATAGTACCGATGCTATCTGAATTATTTGTAGGTATATTATTTTTCTTCATAAGTTTTTTGTTTCCAACTAATATTTCTTTATCTTCATATTTAACACTTATACCATGACCAGAGATTTCATTATAATCATTTATCTTAGATTTATCTATGTCTTTGTCATAGGATTTTATAATAGCTTCAGCTATAGGATGGTTTGAGAAAATTTCACCATAGGCTGCAAATTTTAATAGTTCTTCATTAGTATATCCATTATTAGTTACAATCTCAGTTACCTTAAATACACCCTTAGTAAGGGTTCCTGTTTTATCAAAGACAGCTATATCTACATCATTTAATGCTTCTAGATAATTTCCACCTTTAACTAATACACCATTTTTAGATGCTGAACCTATACCTCCAAAGAATCCTAGGGGAATTGATACCACTAGAGCACAAGGACAGGATATAACTAAGAATATCAGACCTCTATAAAGCCAGTCACTAAAAGAAGCTCCTGGTAAAGTTAGTGGTGGAATTATAGTTAAAGCTAATGCTGAAAATACCACTACAGGGGTATAATATCTTGAAAATTTAGTCATAAGTTTTTCTGTAGGTGCTTTTTTACTACTAGCATTTTCCACTAAATTCAATACTTTAGACACGGTAGATTCACCAAAGTTCTTTGTTACTTCTATTGTTAGAACACCGTTTTTATTTATAAAGCCTCCTAGAACTTCCTTATTTTTTTTCACGGATCTTGGGACTGATTCTCCAGTTAGAGCAGAAGTATCTACCATAGATTCTCCTTCTAATACTATACCGTCTAGAGGAATTTTTTCTCCTGGTTTTATTATTATTTTATCTCCAATATTTACTTCTTCTGGAGATATCTTTTTGCTATCATTACCTATTACTAAATTAGCATAATCAGGACGAATATCCATTAGAGATTTAATTGAATTTCTTGATTTATCTACAGCGATATCTTGGAACATTTCTCCTACTTCATAAAATAACATAACTGCTACTGCTTCTGGAAACTCTTGTATAGCAAAGGCTCCAAGTGTTGCTATAGACATTAAAAAATTTTCATCAAACACTTGACCTCGGGATATATTTTTAGCTGATTTTAATAATACATTTCCTCCTATAAGTAAATAACTTATTATGAATAATCCCAGTTCAATAGGAAAGGAGAAGTTGCCAATTATTGCTCCTAGAAATAGTATAATTCCTATGGAAAGTTTCCATATTTTTTTCTTACCAATAGCGTCAATTATGTTATATTCTTTTTTTATATCTACATCTATTTTCTTATTATCATCTTCTATATAAACTTCTACGTCTGGTTCATGCCTATTTATTATAGATATAGATTTATTCAACATGCTTTTTATATTATCCTTATTGCTAATCTCTATTTGCAATTTTCCAGTGGAGAAGTTTATGTTTGCTTCGTTTACAAATTCTAATTCACTTACTTCTTTTTCTATTTTAGCTCCACAATTTGTGCATACTAGTCCATTTAATTTAAGATTTTTTTTAATACATTTTTCCATTTATAATCCCCCTTCTTGCTTATTTCTTATGACAAATATGGTTAAATCCTTGATTCAAAATTTCATATATATGATGATCATCTAGTGAATAATAGACTTCTCGACCTTCTCTTCTATATTTTACAACTCCATGATTTTTTAATGTTCTTAATTGATGAGAGATAGCCGATTGACTCATATTTAATAGTTCAGCTATATCACATACACACATTTCTGTTTGAAGTAGAGCATATATGATTTTTATTCTAGTTGAATCACCAAATACTTTGAAAAATTCTGCTAGATCTAATAGACAAGTATCTTTTGGTAAGTTAGTCTTTGCTTTATTTACAATGTTTTCATGTACTTCATTACAATTACATACTTCTATGTCTTTATTCATTAACATCACCTCTTAATATAAATTATTAATCATATGAGCAATTATTCATATATTAATTATATACCACATGAAAATATATTTCAAACATAAAAGTATGTTAAAATATAAAAAGGTGATTGTTATGAATAATATAAAAATATCCATAAGAAATTTAGTAGAATTCATTTTGCGTTCTGGAGATATAGTATCCAGTTATATAGGGAAAAATAGAGCAACAGAGGGTACTAGAATCCATACAATGATACAAAAGGAAATGGATGATAATTATACGCCAGAGGTGACTTTGAAAACTGAAGTTAAATTTGATGATTTAACAGTAATGGTACAGGGAAGAGCCGATGGGATAATAAAGGAAGATGAGAAAATCATAATAGATGAGATAAAATCTGTAACTAAACCACTGGAAAAGGTTGATGAGGATTATAATCCTCTCCATTGGGCTCAGGCGAAATGTTATGGATATATTTATGCTATTCAAAATAATTTAACAGAGATAGATATTCAACTTACATATTATCAAATGGATACAGAGAAAACAAAGAGGATAAGAAAAACTTATAAATTAAAAGAATTAAAAAATTTTTTTAATAATTTAATGGATAAATATTATATTTGGGCAGATTTCAGTAGGAAATGGGTTGAAATTAGAGATATATCCATAAAGGAATTGAATTTTCCTTTTGATGATTATAGAGAAGGTCAGAGAAATTTAGCAGTGGGAGTATATAGGACAATAGATGAAGAAAAGAAATTATTTGCAGAGGCTCCCACAGGAATTGGAAAGACTATATCAACAGTATTTCCTTCGGTAAAGGCCATTGGTGAAAACAAAGGAGAAAAGATATTTTATCTTACAGCTAAGACTATAACTAGAAGTGTAGCTGAAGATACTTTTAGTATATTAAATAAAAAGGGATTAAGATTTAAGACAATTACTTTGACTGCAAAGGATAAAATATGTTTTTGTGAAGAAACCAATTGTAATCCTGATGAATGTGAATATGCCAAGGGCCATTTTGACAGAGTTAATGATGCTATCTATGATTTAATTATCCATGAGGACATTATTACTAGAGGAATTATAGAAGAATATGCTAAAAAGCATACTGTATGTCCTTTTGAGTTTTCCTTAGATATAAGTTTGTGGGTAGACTCTATCATATGTGATTACAATTATGTTTTTGATCCCAGGGCTCAATTGAAGAGATTTTTCATGGAGGAAGAAAATAATTATATATTTTTAATTGATGAAACCCATAATCTAGTAGACAGATCAAGGGGGATGTTTTCTGCAGTATTATATAAGGATGTATTTTTATCTTTAAGAAGATTTTTCAAGGATAAGGAGCTGAAACTTGCTAAGGCTCTATCTAAACTAAATTCATTCATGCTTAAAATGAAAAAGGAATGTAATGAAGAGGGATATTATATTCAAAAAGAAGAGCCAGAAGATATATATTATCTTTTAAAGAAGTTTGTAAAGGAAGCCGATGAGTGGTTAACAGAGCATCAAAAGGAAGATGGACATCAGGAATTGCTGGAACTATATTTTGAAGTATTAGCCTTCATAAGGGTAGCAGAGGATTATGATGAAAGGTATGTGACATATGTAGAGACTTATGGAAATAATGTTAAGATAAAATTATTTTGTTTAGATCCTTCATACCTATTATCTAAAACTTTAAAGCAAGGGAGAGCTTCTATATTTTTCTCTGCTACATTAAGTCCCATAGAGTATTATAAGGATATATTAGGAGGCAAGGATGAAGATAATATAATGGTATTGCCTTCACCTTTTGACAAAGATAATCTCAAACTGATGATAGTAGATTCAGTATCTACCAAATACAAAAATAGGGAATTAAGCTATAATAGTATAGCTAGAATTATTTATTCTACTATAAATGGTAAGAAAGGCAATTATATGGTATTCTTTCCATCCTATAAATATATGAATGATGTATATGATACATTCATAGAGGAATATCCTGAAGTGAATACGATGATACAGGAAGTGGATATGTCAGAGGAAGAACGGGAGGAATTTCTCTATTCCTTTAAAGAAAATCCAGAGGAAACTCTAGTATCTTTTGCAGTGATGGGAGGGATATATTCAGAAGGGATAGATTTAAAAGGAGATAGATTATCAGGAGCAATAGTGGTAGGAGTAGGGCTCCCAATGATTTGCTTAGAGAGAAATATCATCAGAGACTACTTCAATGAGGAAAATGGCTTGGGATATGAATATTCCTATATGTATCCAGGGATGAATAAAGTTCTTCAATCTTTAGGAAGGGTAATTCGTACAGAAAAGGATAAAGGGGTAGTATGCTTAATAGACGAAAGATTCTCCTACAGTGGATACAAAAAGATATTCCCACCTCATTTAAGAAGAAATGTAAAGGTAAGAAGAATAGATGATATAAATAGAATATTGAATATGTTTTGGGAGAAATAGTCCATCTGAAGTATTTGGGATGGATTATTTCTATTATATAAGATAATTATCCATGTGAATAAAATATCAACAAAATGGTTTACAGAAAAAGCAAAAAGGCATATGATAATAATAAAGAACATTCTAATAATTTCGATATCAATAGAATCTTATACGGGGGTGTTGTAATAATTGAATAAAAAAACTTGGACTATTGTAGTGGCTATAGTTTTGATAGTAGGACTATTTATCGGAGGAAGATATATATTAAAAGATAATATCGAGGTTTCTAAAGAAAAACTTGAAGAATACCAAGAAATAACTAGGATTTTAGATGAATCTGTTGAATCCTATATTAAAAATAGCAAGTCTATGGGTGAAGTTCCTATCTTGCAGCAGTGGGCAATGTTAGACGAGATGTACTATAAGGATATTTTAATAAATCCTTGGAGCAAAGAGGAAAATGAAAGAAAGGATTTTCGGTATAAGATAAGGAAAATGGAAGAAGAAAAATATGAAACATTTTTAATTAATGATGATAATAATAAATATGTAGATAAGAAAACAGGAGAAATAAAAGAAATAGAAGAAGATGATCCTAAGATAATTTTAGTAAAATAAGATGATAAAGGGAGAACTTGAAAATTTAGTTCTCCCTATATACATTAAATAGCTTTTATTCCTGCTTCATCAAATGTTATCATTTCATTGTTCATAGATAATGCAGCATCAATTATATTGAAAGCTAATACTCCTCCACTTCCTTCTCCTAATCTCATATTCATATCCAACATAGGTTTTAATCCTAGTAAATCAGAAGCATATTTTGCACCTTTTTCCATTGAACTATGGGAGGATATCAAATAATCTTTTACTTTAGGTTCAATGTTATATGCAATTAAAGCGGCTACAGTACATATAAAACCATCTAAAACTATAGGGATTCTATTAGCAGCACCTGCTAACATGATTCCAGTCATACCTCCTATTTCTAATCCGCCTACCTTTGCTAATATATCGATAGGATCATCATTTTTAGGTTCATTTATTTCTATTGCTGTTCTAACACAATTTATCTTATTTTCTAATCTATCCATAGGTAGATTTGCTCCTACCCAAGTTATTTCTTTAGGTTCAATGCCCGATAGAGATGATAATATTGCAGCACTCGGTGTTGTGTTTCCAATACCGATTTCTCCGGTTGTTAAAATGTTTTTTCCCTTATTAATTTCTTCATTTGCTATTGTAATTCCTACTTCAATTGATTTGATTGCTTCATTTCTGGTCATAGCTGGTCCTTTAGTAATATTGTTTGTACCATGTTTTATTTTTTTATTTATTATAGATTCATTATTTACTTTTCCATTTATACCAACATCAACAACTACTACATCAGAATTTGTTTGTTTAGCCATAGCACATACTCCAGTGACTCCTTGTGTCATACCAATAGCTTGTTTTAAAGTGACTTCTTTTGGTGCAGCTGCAACCCCTTCTTCACATACTCCATGGTCACCTGCCATTACTATTACTGCTTTATTATCTGCTTTTGGATAAATGTTACCTGTTATTCCTGCTAATTTAACGACTATTTCTTCTAGTTTTCCTAAACTTCCAATAGGTTTTACTAAACTATCAACTCTCTCTTTAGATTTTTTCATTGCCTCTTTATTAAGTGGTTCAATTTTTTTGATAGTTTCTTTTAATAATTGCATTTTTATAACTCCTTTCAGATATTTAAATTTATTTAAATAAAAGAAAGTCTGTAGTCTATTTATAATATTATAAATAGACTACAGACTTTGCCATTATCCATAGAAATTATATATAAATTATAGGCAGGTCTCCTGACTTAGATTCATAGTATTTGTATATCTTCCCAAGCTAGACTCAGTGATATTCATACAATACTCATCATTACAGTGATGGGATCGTTGAAGACTTTCACTTCATTCTCTATTCTTCTTAATTTAAAATTAAGACACCTATAACTATTTTTTATTTTTATAAAATAATTATAACAATGGATATTATATTTGTAAATAATATATTTTATTTATTTAGACAATTGATTTATATAGGAATCTTAAGCTTGTTACTTTAGTGATGGAAGGCTTACGAGGATGATTTAGAACTATTCTTATACAAAAAAAGGTATATGGGAATATATCTAGAATATATATGGAGTATAAATATTAAGAGTATCTAATATATTGGAGGATATGTATGAATAAAAAGTTATTTATTATATTTATATTTAGCATATTTATATTAGCTTCAGGGTGTAGCCAATATGGTAATTTTCAAGGGCCATTAAAAAACAGTTATTTTCAAGACTTAGAAAATATAGTTTTATATAAAGATATAAATTATAAGAAGGTATCTGATAATGATAATATGGATGAAATTGTATCTATATTAGAAAAAATAGAAGGGGAAAAAATTGATATATCTACGCTTAAAGAAAGTGATTTTATAGATATCCCTTTAAAGATAGAGTTTAATTATAAGGATGATGATAATAAGAATAAGTCTATATCATTTGTAGAGGATAAAATGCTCTATGAAGATAATTGGTATAAAGTAGATATAGATACAGAGAAATTATATGATGATATAGATTCTAAAGAAAAAATTGATAGTAATGGAAAAGTAGCTAAACTAATGGGAGAGGCAAGAAAAGAATTAAGTAAAGAAGATGCATTAATAGGAAAGTGGAAATATAATTATAATGATGGTTCTATTACTATTATTGAAATTACTAATGATGAAATAGTCCAAGAGGGTAGGAAATTTAAATATAAAATAAATGATTATACAGAAAACGAAATACATTTAACTGTCTATTCTAAAAATGGTTTTATTGACAAAGGCAACAAGTTATTTCATATGCATATATTGTTAGATGAAAATAATACTAATATGATTATAAATAAAGAAATGGTAGGTAATGAAATCACCTATAAAAACAATCTAATTTTTATAAATGAGGATGATTTAGAACTAGGTAATTTTGAATCATTTTTCTTTATAGAAAATAGAGAAAAATAATGATAAGAGTCTTTAAGAAGACAAACTCAAATAATAATAGACTCAATAACTATGTATGACTATGAATTTAGATAGAAATAATTAATTGACAAAGAGTTCAAATAATAGTAAACTTATTACAAGTGTAAAGGTATCTTTAAATTGATCCAGAGAGATCAAGAAGGTAATTAAATCGGATAAGTGTATAATTCTGCGGAATTATTATGTCTATTTGCCTTCTCAAGATATCTTGAGAAGGTTTTTTTGATACCTAGACACCTTTAAAATAGTCCAGAGAGGCTAAGAAGGAGGAATGTAAATGTTAAAAGGAAGACATCTTATTGAACCGAGAAATTTTTCATTGGAGGAATTAGATGAGCTATTTTCTCTAGCAGAAAAAATAATTGAAAATCAGGAAGATTATCTAGAAGTATGTAAGGGAAAGTTGTTAGCATCTCTATTTTATGAACCTTCTACAAGAACTAGATTTAGTTTTGAAGCAGCTATGGCTAGACTTGGAGGTCGAGTTATAGGATTTTCCGAAGCCAACTCCTCATCAGTAGCAAAGGGAGAAAGTATAGGAGATACTATAAGAACGGTTGGTTGTTATGCTGATATAGCAGTAATGAGACATCCAAAGGAAGGAGCACCATTTCTTGCTTCAAAGTGGTCAAATATACCTCTTATAAATGCTGGGGATGGAGGACATCAACATCCAACTCAGACTCTTACAGATTTACTAACCATAAAAATTCTTAAAAAAGACCTATCAAATCATACAATTGGGCTATGCGGAGATCTCAAATTCGGTAGAACAGTTCACTCTCTAGTAAAAGCAATGAAAAGATATTCAAATATCAAATTTATATTTATCTCACCAGAAGAATTACAAATTCCAGATTATATTAAAGATGAATTAGAAGAAAATCAATATTATGAGACTATTAGTCTAGATGAGGCAATAGACAAATTAGATATTCTGTATATGACAAGAGTACAAAGAGAAAGATTTTTTAATGAAGAAGATTATCTTAGATTAAAGGATAGTTATATATTAAATAATGATAAATTAATAAATGCTAAAAAAGATCTTATTATAATGCACCCCCTACCTAGAGTAAATGAAATAGCTGTGGAGGTAGATGAAGATTCAAGGGCAGTATATTTTCAGCAAGCTAAGTTTGGAATGTTCGTTAGAATGGCATTGATAATGAAATTATTGGGGGTAGATAAGAATGCTTAAGATAGATAGTATAAAAAGAGGTATTGTTATTGATCATATAAAGGCTAATTGTGGATATAGAATTTTTAAAGAATTAGGACTTCATAAGTCAGATCATAGGGTGGCTCTTATTAGAAATGTTCCTTCTAAAAAATTAGGAAAGAAGGACCTTATAAAGATAGAAAATAAGATAGATTTAGATTTAAATATATTAGGTATAATGGATCCAGGATTAACAGTAAATATAGTAGAAGGTGAGGAAATAAAGGAAAAGATAAAATTATCTTTACCTCAAAAAGTGAACGGAATATTTGAGTGTAAGAATCCCAGATGTGTAACAACGATAGAAAATATAGAAAATGTAGAATTTATACTTGTAGATAAAGAAAAAAAGGAATATAAATGTGAATACTGTGATACAAAAACATCTTTGTAGAGGTGATAAATGTGGATTATATAATAAAAAATATTCAAATTGTGGATAAAAGAAAAACTCTCAAAGGAGATTTGTGGATAAAAGATGGAATTATAAAGAAGATATCTAACAATATAGATTCTCAAGATAAAAAAAATATTGATGGCAGAGGACTTACCATCATGCCTTCATTTATTGACTTACATGTACATTTAAGAGATCCGGGATATTTATATAAGGAAGATATAATTACAGGTCAACAGGCAGCTATAAGAGGCGGATTTACTCATATATGTTCTATGGCTAATACTAATCCCGTATGTGATAACAAAGAAGTAATGGAATATATTCTTAATAAACATAGAGATAATAATAATTGTGATTTAATTCAAATTTCAGCACTGACTAAGGGATTAGAGGGAAAAGAATTAGTAGATTTGGAAAATATGATAGAGTATACTCATCTTTTTTCCGATGATGGTATAAATATAGATGATAAAGAATTGTTTAAAGAAGGGCTAAAGGCATCTAAAGAAATGGATTTTACCATACTAACTCATTGTGAACCAGAGGCTGATATCATAAAAAGAGATTTAGAGTTATTAGAAGAAATAGGAGGAAACCTTCATATATGTCATATAAGTTTAAAAGAAAGCTTAGAGATAATAAAAAAATATAAGGATAATGGAAGTGGTTTTACATGTGAAGTTACTCCTCATCATTTATTTCATTGGGATGATGAATATAAGGTTAATCCTCCTTTTACGAGAAAAGAAGATGTAGAGTCAATGATAGATGGAATAAGGAAAGGATATATAGATATCATTGCAACCGATCATGCTCCCCATAGTGAAGAAGATAAGTTGAAGGGAGCTCCTGGGATATCAGGAATAGAAGTAGCTTTTCCAATAGTATATACAGTATTTAAAAATAATAATATCTCAGTGAATAAATTAAGTGAGATTATGTCTTATAGACCATCACAGATATTAGGGTTGGAAGAAAGATTGATTGAGGAAGGAAAAAGAGCGGACTTAGTATTAGTGAATTTGAATAAAAGTTGTTTTATTGATTCACAGAATTTCAGCTCAAAGGGAAAGAATACACCTTTTAATGGAAAACGGGTTTATGGGAAAGTTATGATGACTATACGAAATGGAGAGGTAGTGTATGAAGTATAGGTTATTGATTTGATATGGGTTAATAAATTAATAAGGAGAGTGGAAATAATGATTATTGATCGTTTATATAGAGAGTCTGTAGATAAGAGTCCTATATGTGTAGGATTAGATACAAGATTAGAATATTTGCCAGAATATATTTTAGATAGTGATATAACCATAGAGGATAAAATATTTGAGTTTAATAAAAAAATAATAGATAATACTTTTGATTTAGTAGCTTGTTATAAGGTTCAGATTGCTTTTTATGAAAGTTTAGGAATAGAAGGTTTGAAGGCATATTCAAGAACATTAAAATATATAAAAGAAAAAGGGAAGATATCTATAGCTGATGTGAAGAGAGGGGATATATCTTCAACGGCACAGGCCTATGGAAAGGCTCACTTTGAGGGGGATTTTGAAGCTGATTTTATTACAGTAAATCCTTATATGGGAATAGATTCGGTTAGTCCGTATTTTAAATACATGGAGAATGGAAGTAAGGGAATATTTATGTTGATAAGAACTTCAAATAAAGGATCGGAAGATTTTCAAGGAATCAATATTAAGGATAGAGAGTTATTTATGAAAGTATCAGATAAATGTAAGGAATGGGGAGAAAACTTTATTGGAAAGGAAGGGTTTAGTTCTTTAGGTGGTGTAGTAGGACTTACTTATCCAGAAGAGTTTTTGAAAATAAGAAGAAATAATCCTAATACATTTTTCTTAATTCCTGGATATGGAGCTCAAGGAGGTAGTGGTAAAGATATAAAGGAAATTTTAAAAGATGGTATTTGTGGCGTTATAAATTCATCAAGGGGAATAATTACAGCTCATAAGAGAAAAGTTGAAGATGAAGATTTTATTAGACCAATAAGAGATAATACCCTTAAGATGAAGGAGGATATTGAAAAGTGGCTAAAATAATAGGAAATGAAGCTTTATCTGAAGATATATATATTATTATCATAGAAGGAAAATTTTCCGGGGAAATAGGACAATTTTATATGTTAAGAGGATGGGAAGAATATCCCTTATTATCTAGACCATTGAGTATATATGATATTAATGATGGTAATATAAGTTTTTTATATAAAGTTATAGGAAAAGGAACAAAGAGGCTTAGTGAATTAAAGGAAGGAGATAATATAAATCTTCAAGGTCCTTATGGTAATGGATTCCCAAAAGTAGATGGTAAAGTTGCATTGGTTGGTGGTGGTATAGGAATAGCACCATTGTTATATACAGGTAAAATATTGGAAGATAAGGTTGATAAATTAGATATATATTTAGGATTTAGAGAAGAAGCTATATTAACAGATGAGTATAGAAAATATAGTGATGAACTTTATTTGAGCATAGGTTCAAATATAACTGATCAATTAGATATAAATAAATATGATTATATATTTACATGTGGACCAGAACCAATGATGAAGAAGATAGTTGATATGAAGTCTGATAATAATACAAAGATATATGTATCATTGGAAAAGCATATGGCTTGTGGTATAGGAGCCTGTTTAGTATGTAGTTGTGAAACTAAGAAAGGTATGACTAGGGTATGCAAAGACGGTCCAGTATATTTAGGCGAGGAGGTATTCTATGAGTAATACTCAGGTTAATTTTTCATCAATAGAATTTAAGAATCCAGTCATAACAGCCTCGGGAACTTTTGGATTTGGACGAGAGTACAATGAAATTTATGATATAAATGCTTTAGGAGGTATCTCGACTAAGGGAATAACCTTGAAGAGAAGAAGAGGAAATAAAGGAATGAGAATTTGGGAAACACCTTCAGGAATAATGAATAGTGTTGGATTGGAAAACCCAGGTGTAGATGACTTTATAAGAGATGAATTACCTTTCCTTAAAAAATTAGATACTAATATGATAGTAAATATTGGGGGTTCTACTCTAGAAGAATATATTGAAGCAGTAGATAGAGTTTCAAAGCAAAAGGTAGATATGATTGAGTTAAATATATCTTGTCCTAATGTAAAGGAAGGAGGTATGGCATTTGGTATAAAAACAAAAACAGCTAGAAAAATAGTAAAGGAAATAAGACAAATAACAAATATACCTTTAATAATAAAATTATCCCCTAATGCTGAGGACATAGTGGCAATAGCTAGAGCTTGTGAGGAAGAAGGAGCCGATGGAATATCTTTAATAAATACATTTAAAGGATTAGCTATAGATATAAATAATAGGAAACCAATTTTTGATAATATATATGCAGGATTATCAGGACCTGCTATAAAGCCAATAGCTCTTAGAATGGTAAATGAGGTATATAAAGAGGTATCTATTCCTATTATGGGTATGGGAGGAATAATGAATTGGAAGGACGGAATAGAATTTATGATGGCAGGAGCTACATGTATTCAAGTAGGAACAGCTAATTTTATAAATCCTCATATATGTATAGAAATAATTAAAGGAATTGAAGATTTTATGGATAGAGAAAATATAAAATCTTTAGAAGAAATTATAGGAATAATATAAGGAGGATCAACATGAAAAATATCATAGAAATATTAAAAGATACTGAAGCTTTATTGGAAGGACATTTTCTATTATCTTCTGGGAAACATAGTAAGGAATATGTACAATGTGCAAAGGTATTAAGTCATCCAAAATATGCAGAGAAAGTATTAAAACCAGTAATAAAGAAGGTTAAGAATTTAGACATTGATATATTAGTGGGACCAGCTATGGGGGGGATAATAGTAGCTTATGAAATGGGAAGACAATTAGAGAAGGAAGCTATATTTACCGAAAGAAAAGATGGAGAAATGACATTGAGAAGAGGATTCCAAATAAAGAAAGGTCAGAAAGTATTAATAACAGAAGATGTGGTGACAACTGGAAGATCAACAATGGAAACTAAGAAGGTAATAGAGAATCTAGGTGGAATTGTTATAGGAGTAGCTTCTATAGTAGATAGGACTAGAGGCGATTCGGTATTAGATATTCCTTTATATAGTACAATAGCAATAGATATAGAAACTTATGATAAAGATGAGTGTCCTATGTGTAAAGAAGGGAAAGAAATAGCCAAACCTGGAAGTAGAAAGATATAAATATAAAAAGGAAGGGATTTTTCCCTTCCTAAAATATTGGTTTTTTAAATCCGCTACCATGTATTTCTGCTGTGTCCATAACAGTCATAAATGCTTGTGGATCGGTTTCTATTACTATATTTTTAACCACTGATAATTGCCTTGTAGATATAACGCAGTAAACAACTTTTTTCTTTTTACCAGAATAAGCTCCTTCACTTTCTAAGAAAGTAACACCCCTTTTAACTCTATCCATTAAAGCTTTGGACATTTCATCATGATTATCTGTTATAATAAGGACTAATTTTTTAGTATCTAATCCAATTATTATCTTGTTCATTACTACTGAAGATATGAACATGCTTATTAAAGTATATATTGCTAGAGTATAATCACTTATTATTGAACCTATTAATACTATGATTACATTCATAACAAATAAAATACTAGATATACCTATTTCAAATTTTTTCTTCATTATAACGGAGATTATATCTGTACCTCCTGTAGATGCTCTAACTCTAAAGATTATTCCTGAGGAAAAACCTATGAAAATACCACTATAAATTGATGATGCTAATATATCTTCAATCCAAACTGTTTCACTTAAGGATTCTGTTAGTATAAGAAAAATTGATGAAGATACCATTCCTACCAGACTTAGAAAGGCAAATCTTTTATTTATCTCTTTAACTCCAAAAATGAATATAGGTATATTTAATAATAATACAAAAATACCTGTAGATATATTAGTTAAATATTGAAGTATAATTGCAATACCTGAAACTCCTCCAGATAAAAGATTATGGGGTATAATAAATGCATTTATACCTACAGCCATTATAAATGTTCCTAATAATATTACTATAGAGCTTTTTAACCATTCCATTTTTAATAACTTTTTTGTCATTTTTTCACCTCCAAAAATTAATGAACCAGAATATAATAAATCAAAAATCAATTTAATACAATAGGTTTAATAAAATACATTTTAAAATATTTTAATTAAATAATAAACCCTTTGGATTTTTTTGTGAGACGAGCTAAATAAAATGAAAGTTATTACAGAAAAAATTGAGATTAAGGCTTCTACAAAAGCAGAAAAGGATAAGTTTATTGTATTTTCTTTATCATATTTGCCTCCAATGAAATTAAATATTAAAAGAGAGTAGGTCTATGGGGGAGTTCCTACTCTCTTCATACTACTAAAGGGGCTTTGCATGGGGTTATTAATAGTATACCCTTATATATAAAAATAAAACAAAATTTATAAATTTAAAATAAAAAAATTAAAATTCACTTGTTGTTGATATATTAATGTATAAAAATATAAATATATGATATTATTAAGTTGGTGACAAGATAGTGGTTATTGAGGTATAAGATTAATTTTGAGGGCTTTTAGAGGTATTAGAACTATTTGAATTATTTTTATTAAATTATATAATTATATAAAGAAGTATATATGCGACAGATGAAGATTAGAAAAGTATAAAGGAGAATAAGTATGACAAGAATTGATTGGCAAGAGAAGAAAAATCTCACAATGCTTACAGATTTCTATGAAATAACTATGGCAAATGGATATTTTGAGCATAATCTTAAGGATAAAATAGTATATTTTGATATGTTTTTTAGAAAGATCCCAGATGGTGGAGGTTTTGCTATAATTGCAGGGGTGGAACAATTAATAGAATATCTTAAGAATCTAGAATTTACTGAAGAGGATTTGGATTATTTGCAAGATAAAGCTTTATTTAGTTCAGAATTTATAGATTATTTAAGAAATTTTAATTTTCAATGTGATGTTTGGGCAATTAAGGAAGGGACACCTATATTTCCAGGAGAACCTATAGTAAAAGTTAAAGGACCAGTAATACAAGCTCAATTTATTGAAACTATGATACTTTTAACAATAAATCATCAAAGTCTTATAGCGACTAAAGCAAATAGAATAGTGAGAGCTGCTGAAGGAAGAGCAGTATTAGAATTTGGTTCTAGGAGAGCCCAAGGGTATGATGGAGCTATATTAGGAGCTAGAGCAGCATATATAGGAGGTTGTGTTGGAACAGCTTGTACTATAGCTGATAGAGATTATGATATACCTGCAGCTGGAACAATGGCTCATAGTTGGGTTCAATTGTTTGATACAGAATTAGAAGCTTTTAAGGCTTATGCTAAAACTTATCCTGAAAATTGTGTACTTCTTGTAGATACGTATAACGTATTAAAATCAGGAGTTCCAAATGCTATAAGAACTTTTAAAGAGGAAGTTATTTCTAGAGGGTATAGACCTAAAGGAGTTAGATTAGATAGTGGAGATATTGCTTATCTATCTAAAGAAATAAGAAAGATGTTAGATGAAGCTGGATTAGAGGATTGTGAGATAACTGCATCAAATTCTTTAGATGAATATATAATTCGAGAACTTATATTACAAGATGCCAAGGTAGATTCTTTTGGAGTAGGCGAAAGACTTATAACATCAAAGTCTGAACCTGTATTTGGCGGAGTATATAAATTGGTAGCACTAGAAAATGAAGGGAAGATTATACCGAAAATAAAGGTAAGTGCTAATGTTGAAAAGATAACAACTCCAGGAGCAAAGGATCTATACAGGTTGTATGATAGAGATACAGGTAAGGCTATGGCTGATCTAATTACTATAGAAGGTGAAGACATAGATGATACAAACCCCTATGAGTTATTTAATCCACTATATACATGGAAGAAAAAGAAAATAACTAATTTTAAGGCAGAAAAAATATTAACTAAAATCTTTGATAAAGGTAAATGTATATATGAAAGTCCAGATGTATATAGTATTAGAGAATTTTGTAAAAAACAAATAAATACTCTTTGGGAAGAGGTATTGAGATTTGAACATCCCCATAAATATTATGTAGATTTATCCTATGATTTATGGAAAATAAAAGATGATTTATTAAATGAGCATACTATAGACAAGTAATTTTGTGTTAATATTGTCACACCTTGGTATAAGTTGAATAAATATATAATAGATATATAACAAATAGGAGGGGTTTGTATGTTTATTAAGTTGATGATACAAGAGATGAAAGAAAAAAAAGAAGCTAAGAGAAGAAAAGAGGCAGTTAAAAATGTAACAAAAGGTTTAACGATGGGGGGAACTATAGGAGCTATAGCAGGTATTTTATTTGCACCTAAGCCTGGTAAAGAAACTAGAGAGGATATAGTTGTAAAAGCTAAGGATACAAAAGATATTGCTAGAATTAAGGCCAACGAAACTAAAGAAAATTTCAAGTCAAAAGTTTATGAAACTAAAAAAATAGTTAAAGCAACTGCTGATGGAATAAAAAAAAAATAGATGATACGAAAGAAAATATAAATGAAACAAAAAAAGCAGTAGATGATACTAAGAAAGCTATAGATAAAGCTCAAAAGGATATAAAAGAAATAAAAAAAAATAAGAAAACAAGAAAAAATAAAAAAAATAAGAAAAAATAAAGGATTATTTATACAAAAGTAGAAGTTTATTAGTAAACAAAGCTTTAGGAGGTGTTGGCCATAGATTCAGCAATTACAGTGAGAGATTTATTTGTTATTTTATTATCCTTGGTGGGAATAGGAGTAGGTATATTTCTTATAATGGTGCTTAAGAATTTGGCTGATGTATTAAAGAACGTTAAGATATTAATAGAACAAAATCAAGGTAATGTAGAAGAAGTTTTTAATCAACTTCCTGAAATAATGGAAAATGTTAATAATATTACTGAAGATGTTGAATATGCTCTTGATGATGTGTCTGAGTCTGTTCCTATTATAGTTAGAGATGTAGAAGGCATAACTACCACTGCAAGAGTAACTGTTGAAAAAGCAGGAGAAACTATAAATATTGTGGAAGAAGGAGTTAAGGGTACAGTTGAAACTGTAAAATCAAATAGTACGAATATAGCAACTTATATTAAATTATTAAGTGAAGTATTAAAGGTAGTTCTTGGAAAATTACAAAAGTCAAAGGCTTAAGTCTTTGACTTTTTCCATGAAATGATATAATATTCATACGAATAGTAAGTATAAAACTTTAATGGTAATTATTACAAAAAGCTATTGGGTTGACAGATTCATGTATATTCTATATAATATATATCTGTCGGTAGTTGAATCGATGGAAATAAAATATAAGGAGAGATGGCTGAGTCTGGCTGAAGGCGCTCGCCTGGAAAGCGGGTAGGCGGTCAATCCCGTCTCGGGGGTTCGAATCCCCCTCTTTCCGCCATCATAAGATTTGCCGTGATAGATGGGGAGGTAGCGGTGCCCTGTGACCTGCAATCCGCTATAGCAGGATCGAATTCCTAGTTGAGGCTTAAGTTATTAGGGTCTGACCTAGGTAAGTGGTGTTGACGATTGGGTCCTACGCAATGGAAATTCATGAATTCCGTCAGGTCCGGAAGGAAGCAGCGGTAAGTGGACACTTTCATGTGCCGTAGGGAAGCCTGGTTTGAGCTAACTGCTTAGGTAACGCCTGGTAGGTTATGTCGATTCTAGGTTCACGGCTTAAAATTTAATCAACAAAAAGCTATGGATATCCATAGCTTTTTGTTGATTAATAAATAATTTATTTGAATATTAGATTTTGTAAATATATTTTGGTATAATAAATAACGAGACTAAAGAATAAATAAATGAAGGTGAGATAATGGCATATCAGGCTATATATAGGAGGTTTAGGCCTAGGACCTTTGATGAAATAATAGGACAGAAACATATAACTACAATATTAAAAAATCAAATACTTAGAGACAATATAGCCCATGCATATTTATTTTCTGGAACTAGAGGAACAGGAAAAACATCTACAGCTAAGATATTTGCTAGAAGTGTTAATTGTTCAAATAATGAGGATGGTAATCCTTGTAATCATTGTGAAGTATGTAGAGGAATTCTTGAAGATAATATAATGGATGTAGTGGAGATGGATGCTGCATCAAATAATAGTGTTGATGATATTAGGGATCTTAAAGAGAAAGTAAAATATCCACCTTCTACAGGAAAGTATAAGGTGTACATTATAGATGAAGTGCATATGCTTTCAAAAGGAGCTTTTAATGCTCTTCTAAAAACTTTGGAGGAACCCCCAAAACATTTATTATTTATATTAGCTACAACTGAACCTCAGAAACTTCCCGCAACTATACTTTCAAGATGTCAACGATATGATTTTAAGAGAATTACAGTGAAAAATATAGTAAAGGCAATGAAAGATATATGTAATGAGTTGGATATAGAGGTAGAAGAAAGAGGTTTAAATTTAATTGCCAGAAATTCAGATGGGGCTATGAGAGATGCATTAAGTATATTAGATCAATGTGTATCATTTTCTGAAGGTACTATAACTTATGAATATATACTATCTATTTTAGGTACAGTAAATAATGATATAATATTTGATATGGCTGATTATATTATAGATGATGATTTAGAGAAAGCCTTGATAAATGTAGATGAATTGGTAATGATGGGTAAAGATGTTCATCAGTTCATAAAAGATTTGATAAATCATTTTAGGAATTTAATGGTAGCTAAATCTTCAGATAAACTTGATGATATAATAGATGGTACAGAAGAAATGATAGAGCAATTTAAACAACAATCTAAGAGTATTACATTAAATAGAGTAATATCAATAATAAAATTATTATCTGAGGCAGAATCTAATAGTAAATGGTCTTCACAGCCTAGAATAATATTAGAAACTACCTTAATGAAAATGGTATCTCCTGAATTAGATAATTCTTTGGAGTCAATATTATCTAGGATAAGTGTTTTAGAAGAGAAAATAGAGAATGGGAATATAGCTATAAATAAGCCATCTTCTAAAGTTAAAGATAATAATAAACGTATGAATGATAAAGATACTAAAGTTATACAAAGAAAAACTAAAAAACAAATAGAAGAATTAAAACCATTAGAAGATAATAAGAATAATACTAATGAAGTAAAAAATTCTATAGAAGAAGATACATCAATGAAAGATATAATTAAATCATGGCCAAATATACTTAAAAAGATAAAGGTAGAAAGAATAAGTGTTCAAGCATTATTGACAGAAGGTACACCTCATGATTTAAATAATGGTATACTATATATAGCATTTAAGGATGGATTTGGATTTCATAAAGATGCAGTGGATAAAGAAGATAATAAGATTTATATTGAAAATACAATAAATAGTATGCTTAATTCAAATATTATAGTGAAATTCGTAATGGAAAATGAAATAGATCAACAAACTAATGACAATCAAGATGATAGTTTGAAAGAAGAAGTAATAGAGGTCTTTGGAGAAGATCTAGTGGAAATTGAAGATTAAATATGGAATAAGGAGGATTTATAATGGCAAAAGGTGGATTTAAAGGAATGGGAAATATGGGTGGTATGATGAAGCAAGTTCAACAAATGCAAAAGAAAATGGCAAAAATGCAAGCAGAACTAGAAGAAAAAGAAGTAGAGGCTAGTGCTGGGGGAGGAGCTATTACTGTAAAGGTTAATGGGAAGAAAGAATTATTAGAAGTTAATATAGATAAAGATGTAGTAGATCCTGATGATGTTGAAATGTTAGAAGACCTTATTCTTGCTGCAACTAATGAAGCATTAAATAAAGCAGAAGAAATGATGTCTAGTGAGATGGGTAAATTAACTGGCGGAATGAATATTCCAGGATTATTTTAATTAAAAAGTAGGGCCTTTTTGGCCCTTTTCATATTTTTTCTTAGAAAGTTAGAGGTGAAAAAATGGACTATTTTGCTCAACCAGTAGCTAAATTAATAGAAGAATTTGCAAAACTTCCGGGAATAGGAAAGAAAACTGCTCAAAGATTAGCTTTTCATGTATTAAATATGAATACTTCCGATGCAAGTATGTTAGCAAACTCTATTGTTGAAGCTAAGAAGAATATAAAGTATTGTAGTATATGTTATAATCTTACTGATATAGATCCTTGTAGGATATGTTCTAATAAAAGAAGAGATGATTCGATAATCTGCGTAGTAGAGGATCCTAGAGATATAGTAGCTATGGAAAGAACTAAGGATTATAAAGGGTTATATCATGTGCTTCATGGAAGTATTTCTCCTATGGAAGGAATAGGACCTGATGAAATAAGAATAAAAGAATTACTTCATAGGTTAAAGGATGATACAGTAAAGGAAGTTATTCTAGCTACAAATCCAAATATAGAAGGAGAAGCTACTGCTATGTATATTGCAAAGCTAGTTAAACCTATAGGAATAAAAACCACAAGAATAGCTCATGGTATTCCAGTAGGAGGAGATTTAGAATATGCAGATGAAGTAACATTAGCAAAAGCTTTGGAAGGAAGAACCGAAGTAAAATAAAATCTTATCATATGTATCCCACAAATAAAGTTTCTCAACAAGTAAATAAAGTTCTTCAAAAGATGGGAGGAATCATGAATAAAACACATGAGAACTCCTTTTTTTGATTCTATGTGAATAGTTGAGATAGATATGTTTTATGGAGATTGGTATGAAGTTTTAGGTATAAGTGATGCTGGATACTTCCTAGGAGCAGAATTAATTAATAAATTTGATGATAAGTATAGCATAGAAGATGTAGCAAGATTGGAGTTTAATGTTATAGAAAAAGAAGTATTAAGATTTTTAAGAGATAATTAGGTTGAAGAAATTTGATGTTTTCATAAGCAATTATATACAGTATTTTAATATACTAATTTTCAGTAGAAATACTTTATAAAATATGCTTTTTATAAATAATACCACACAAAACTAATTAAGCGTTTACTTAATTAGTTTTGTGTGGTATTATTTATTTAAGTTGAAACTGAAATAGATTTGGGGGTGGATTATGGATAATATATTGGAAGCTTTAAAAGCAATATCTGATGACAAAAGATATAGAATTATTAATTTACTTTTACAACATAATTTTTGTGTAAAAGCTTTAGCAAAAAGACTTGATTTATCGGAGGCAGCTATTTCTCAACATTTAAAAGTACTAAGAAAAGCTGGATTAGTAAAGGGAGAAAAGATAGGATATTATACACATTATAGCGTGAATAGAGATTTACTTAATGAAATATCTATAAATATAAAAGAAATGGCTGAATTGAATGAAAATCAAGGGAGTAGATGTGATAATTCTACGGAATAGATTACTTGAAAGAGGTGTATATATGAATATAGTAGAGGTTATACGTTTAACAAAAAGCTATGAAAATTTTATTGCTGTTGATAATATCGATTTTACCATTGAAAAGGGAGAGGTGTTTGGTTTTTTAGGACCTAATGGAGCAGGTAAAACTTCAACTATTAATATGTTAACAGGCTTATCTAAAGTTACAGGGGGTAATATTAATATTTCTGGTATTGATGGGGTTAAAGATATAAAAAAAGCTCAAAGTATAATGGGAATAATACCTGATGAAAGTAATTTATATAGTGAAATGAATGGATTTGAAAATTTATGTTTTTGTGCATCATTATATGGTATGGAGAAAGAAGAAAGAGAAAAGAGGGCAAAGGAACTCTTAAAACAATTTGGATTGGATAATACAGGGAAGAAACCTTTTAAAGCATATTCTAAAGGAATGAAAAGAAAATTAACAATTGCTGCTGGAATCATTCATGATCCTAAAATTCTTTTTTTAGATGAGCCAACGACTGGTATAGATGTAGAAAGTGCAAGACAAATTAGAG
The DNA here is from genome assembly GCF_016820635.1 of Anaeromonas gelatinilytica. Lineage (GTDB taxonomy): Bacteria > Bacillota > Clostridia > Tissierellales > SIT17 > Anaeromonas > Anaeromonas gelatinilytica. The sequence continues at coordinate 22,635 of NZ_WSFU01000113.1, forward strand.
AATTAATTGTAGATTTGAATAAAAAAGGAACAACGATATTTATTACAACTCATTACATAGAAGAAGCAGAGAGACTTTGTGATAGAATTGCTTTTATAGTTAAAGGAAAGATTGTTCAAGTAGGGAAGACTGATGAATTAATGAAAGGGGTTCAAAGGGATAAAATAGTTCAATTCACACTAGATGATGGAATTTTAGATATAAAAGAAACTTTACAAAAGGATTTTTCACATTATAAATTTGAAATTATTAATGATAATATTATTAGGATAAAATCAAAGGAAAACATAAGTTTAACACCGATTATGAAATATTTTGATGAAAAAGGATTGAGTGTGTATGAGGCAAAGGTAATAAGACCATCATTAGAAGATGTTTTTGTGAAGATTACAGGTATAGAAGTATCTAAGATGAATAAGAAAGGTGGTAAAAAATGAAATCATGGATTGCATTTTGGAATATATTAAAAAAGGATATGAAGAATTATTATCTTAAACCACCTAACATCAGCTGGGGAATTATATTTCCAGTAGCTTGGACATTAATGTTTTTTATTAAATCCGAATCTACATTAGGCATTAGGGATATATTACCTGGAGTAATGGCAATGTCTATATTATTTGGTACAACCTCTATGTTAGCAGTAACTATTACTTTCGAAAGAAAGAGTTGTTCCTTTGAACGCCTTTTATTAGCCCCTATTAGTTTAAATGTCTTAATGTTATCCAAGACTACAGGAGCGATTTTGTTTGGAATTGTAAATGCATTTATACCTGTTATATTTGCATCTTTCATAATCAGTCTTTCAGGAATTAACTGGTTTATAGTATTTGCAGGGGTATTACTTATTGCTATCACCTCTACATTTTTAGGATTATTTATAGCTGTATCTGTAAATGAAGTATTTGAAGCTCAGACATTTTCTAATTTTTTTAGGTTTCCAATGATTTTTTTATGTGGACTTTTTATTCCAATTCAAAGTTTACCTATTATTATAAGGCCTTTATCTTATATATTACCATTAACTTATGGTGCAGATATATTAAAGGAAACAATAAGTGGTGTTGGGGATATACCAATTTGGACGGATTTTTTAGCTCTTATTGTTTTCGGTATAATTTTATTTAGTATTAGTGTAAAGAATATTAAAGAAAAGTGGATATATTAAATTTAAAATATATAGTATGTAAATAAGATTAAGTGAAAACGAAAATTTGAAACTACCTTTATCAATACAAGTAAATCATGTATTAATGGATGGAATACATATAGGAAAATATTTTTCTAGATTGCAAGAAATTCTTGATAATATTGAGGATTATATGTGAATATAAAATTATAAAATAGATGTGATAGTTTTTAAGTATAATATATTAATCTCTTGTTAATACTGTAAATAATAATATTAACAGGGGGTATAATGTGAAAATGGGAAAAGCGGAAAAAATATTTAGTAATACAAGTAAAACTCGTGGCATAGTATATAACATATCGAGATTTCTGGAAGGAATGAAATCAAATATGGAAAATAAAAAAGAAATTAGTCATGAGGAAGAAATGGAAAATCTAAAGGAAGCTCATAAAGAGTGGAAACAAGCTGAATTATATTTTCAAAATGTTACTAATGATGAGCTTATTGATCATGCTATATATAATATGGAAGCAGCAAAAAAGAAATACTTTTACTTATTAAATCAATTAAGAGAAAAAATTTCAGAAGAAAATGCGTAAAATATGAATAAAATTAGTACTACCTCTATATAATTAGATAACTAACTATATAGAGGTGATTTTTTGTGGAAATGCCTATATACATTGCAATAGCTTTGGTAGGACTTTTTTTGTCAGGTTTTATAATTATGCTTAGTATGAGAAAGATAATCAAAATTATAATAAACAGTATAATAGGTATAATTGTTTTATTTTTATATAATGTTGCTTTAAGTGGTCTTACTGGGATATACATTGGCATAAATATAGTAACTGTATTAGTAGTAGCTATATTAGGAGTTCCAGGTTTTTTTTTGTTGCTTGTACTTAATTTAATATTATAATGAAATTTCTACTATAATTATATGTTTAATTAAGTATATATAAGGTATATATATAATATGCCTAGACCATATATCATTAAATATTTGAATTTTTTCGAAAAATCTGATTTAATATTAATATATGCATAAATACAAGGGGGAATGAGATAATGTCAACCGCAAGTTTAAATGCAAAATTAAGAGAGGAAATAGGAACAGGAAAGTCTAAGGGTTTAAGAAGAGAAGGATATATACCAGGAGTATTATATGGTCATAATAAGAAAACTAAAAATATAGCATTAAAGACACAAGAAATTCAAAAGTTAGTAACAGATAAAGGATATGGAGCATTAGTAAATATAGAATTAGAAGGAGAAAAAATCCCTTCGTTATTAAAGGATATTCAGAAAAAAATAGTTAAGGATGAGTATCTCCATGTAGATTTTCAGCAGTTATCGGAAAATGAAGAAGTCAGATTAACAATACCAGTATATTTAGAAAATAGAGAATCTGTAGAAGATACTGAAACTACAGTACAACAACAATTAATGGAAATAGATATTCAATGTCTGCCTAAGCATATTATTAACTATGTGAATATAGATGCATCAAAATTAAAAAGTGGAAAGGCTATAACAGTAGGAGATTTAGAATTAGAAGGTATAGATATATTAAATGAAAAAGAAGAAGTAATAGCAAGTTTAACTAGTGCATTAAGACATTCTGATGAAGATGAAGGAGAATCAACAGAATCTATTTATATGAGTGAAGAAAGTATATTAGAATAATATTATAAAACATCTCTTCTTTGGTAATAATACTTAAATAATGCCAAGGAGGGATGTTTTTTAATGGAGAATATTTTATTAAATAGTGCTATGAGAGATGAAGTAGGAACTAATGCTAGTCATAGATCAAGAGGAAGAGGAAATGTTCCAGGAATAATATATGGACATGGTTTAGTCAATTATCCATTAGAATTTGATTATAATGCTTTAAAAAAAATAATAAGGGATAATGGTGAAAATGCAGTAGTAAATGTATTGATTGATAATACTACTTATACTGCCATGATTAAAGAAGTTCAAAAAGATATGATAACTGGAGAAATTATTCATATTGATTTACAACAGATAGATACTTCGGAAAAGATTCATACATCAATTCCTGTTTTACTATCAGGTAAAGATAGAATTAGTGAAGGAGTATTACAACAACAACTTATGAAAATAGATGTTGAATGTTATCCAACAGATGTGCCCAAAGATATATCAGTAGATATATCACAATTATCATTAGGGGACACCTGTAGAGTAGCAGATGTAGAAATGAGTGAAGATATAACTATTTTAAATGATATGGAAGAGATAATAGCCCTTGTTTCTGGAATAGACGATAATAGATTAGATGATGATGAAGAAGTGTTAGATGCTCAGTCAGAAGAATCTGTACCAGAAGTAAGGGATGAAGGTGAGGAAGATAAAGCTCATCCTGATGACAATGAGAAAATAGTACTATAATATTATAAGAAACAACAAATGATAAATATTACCTATAGAAATACATAATATCCTGTAGTATAATGCTGAAAAAGATAATATAAACGGAGATGATTTTATGAGATTAATACTTTTAGTACTTCTGATCATTCCAGTAGGTTTTTTTCAATTAATTATTTTATCAGATATAATAAATACTGCAAAAAAGTTAGGAAAAGATGGTACAAGTACAGTTGATACTACAGAAGGATGTTCTACTACAAGAAAATCAGAAAGAAAAAGTTTGTTATACAAAATGAATTAGAGAATTTTCTCGTTCATTTTATATAATTTATTATTTACCTGTACTTATTTCATGTGGTCATGCAACATTACCTATACTCTAAGAATAAAATACTATATATGGGTCAATAATCTAGCTAATATATTTTAAGGGGCTGATCTTGTGAGTTTTGTTAAATGTAAGACATGTGGCAATACTATAGAAGAAGGATTAGGTTTATTTAGATCCTATATATGTAATGAATGTTTAGATAAGATAGCAAATACCAACATGAAAGATACTATTTACTATGAATACTATAGGGCTATAATAAAAAGAATGTGGCTTGATTACATAGCTGAAATGGAATTCTAAAATTACATATTTAAAATGAACTCAGAGGATTAGTAATTTTCTGAGTTTTTCTGTTATAAAAAGATTAATAATGATATAATTTAATATAATATAATATAATATTTAAAATGTAGGTGAGTGATATGAAGACTCCAATAATAAAAGGATTATTAAAATACAATGATGAAAAAAATATTAGATTTCACATGCCTGGACATAAGGGCAGAAGAATATATGGTTTAGGATGTTCAATCTCCGAAATAGATGTAACAGAAGTGGATGGAACAGATAATCTTCATAATCCAAAGGATATAATAAAAGAATCTCAAGATAAAGCATCTAGAATATATGGAGTAAAAAAAACTTTTTATTCTATAAATGGGACTACTGGAGGAATATATGCTGCAATTACTGCTGCTACAAAGCCTGGAGATGAAATACTTATTCAGAGAAATTGCCATAAATCCGTTTATAATGCAATGGTACTGGGAAGGCTTAAAGCTAATTATATATATCCAGAATATGATGAGGAAAATAATATTCTAACTACTATTGGGGCTGATAAAATAGATGAAATATTAGTTAATAATGAAAAAATAAAGGCAGTAGTAATAACATATCCTTCATATTTTGGGATATGTAGTGATATAAAGGCTATTGCAGGGATAGTACATAAGCATAATAGAATATTAATAGTAGATGAAGCTCATGGAAGTCATTTGATATTTAATGATGAGTTACCTATATCCGCAGAAGAAGCCAAAGGAGATATTATCATACAGAGTACCCACAAAACTTTACCTGCTTATACACAGAGCTCTATGTTACATATTACATCGAATAGAGTAGGTATGGATAGAATGAAAAGGACTATGTCAATGTATCAAACTACTAGTCCATCATATATTTTAATGTATTCTTTAGATATGGCTTTAGGATATATGGAAAGTGAAGGTAAGTATAGATTTAAAGAAGTATTAAAGTATATAGATGAATTTAATAAAAAGATATCCAAACTAGAAGGTATTAGCATATTTACTGGTGGAGATAACTATCAATTTGATAAAACTAAAATATTGATAAGAGCTACAACAATAGGGTTAACAGGAAATGAATTGGAAGATATTCTAAGGAAAGATTATAATATTCAATTGGAAATGGCAGATTTATATTATGGATTAGCTATGGCTTCTGTTTTAAGTGAAAGGGGGGATTTTGATAAATTATATATTGCATTAAAGGATATATCAGAGAAGTATAAGAATAATAAAGAGAAAAAAGAAATAAAAAGTATAAAATATATTTATCCTGAACAGAAAATTCCTATATACGAAGCTTTTAATAAGGATAATAAAATAGTAAGTTTAGATAAAGCAGAAGGAAAAGTATTAGGAGATTATATTATACCATATCCCCCTGGTATTCCCATATTAGTTCCAGGAGAAAGAATAACAAAGGAAATAATAGAATATATAAAAGAAATAAATAATGCTAAGATAGAAATATTGGGATTAAAGAATGGAAAAATTAGTATCATATAATATACTAGGAAGGATGATAATATGAAGGGTTTATTTATAACAATAGAGGGACCAGATGGAGCGGGAAAGTCCACGCAGATAAGATTATTAAAGGAATATTTTAAGAATCAAGGGAAGGATATAATTGTAACAAGAGAGCCTGGTGGAACAGATATAAGTGAAAAGATAAGGGATATAATATTAGACAATGATAATATAACCATGGCAGATACAACGGAAGCACTATTATATGCAGCATCAAGAGCTCAGCATGTCCATGAGAAGATAATACCAGCATTAAAAGAAGGAAAAATAGTCATATGTGATAGGTTTGTACACTCTAGTTTAGTATATCAAGGAATAGCTAGAGGATTAGGAATAGAAGAAGTTAGATATATAAATGACTTTGCTATAGAAGGGATAAAACCAGATGTAACTTTATTTTTTGATATATATCCTGAAATAGCCTTAAAAAGAAAGACTAAAAATAATAAAGGAGATAGATTAGAAAATGAAAAGGCAGACTTTCACCAAAGAGTATATGAAGGTTATAAAAAGTTAATAGACAAATATCCTGATGAATTTAACGTAATAGATGCTACAAAATCAATAGATGAAATTCATAAGGATATAGTAAAAATCCTCTCTACAATTTAAATAGAGAGGATTTTTTATTATATTTCCATATTTAATAAGGCAGAGCTTAAGGATTTACCATGTTTATCTAGGGCAAGGGATCTTGTTACTCCTCCCCCTAGAGCACCATCCATTACAAAATTTAAAGCACCTATATTAGGAAGTTCATATCTAACAACTTCACCATCTACTATATCTTTAAACCATGCTTTAACCTTTTCAACTGTAACATTCTCCTTTATCTTTTCATAGTCTTTCATATCATATACGATAAGGGATATATTTGATATATTTCCCTTATCTCCTGTTCTTGAATGGGCAATTTCTCTTAGTTTCATTATTATACCTCCTCGTATAAGATAGTAGTATTAATATCATCCCTTGGGATAAATATTGAGGCAATAGATACTATTTTCTTTACTGATTTTGTAGCACCACCACCAGCAGCAGGACCATTAGTGTATAGAGCCTCTACTTCATTACCAATGAAAGTAGCACTTTCATTGGATTTAGTTCTACCTGCAACTCTAAGCCTTACTTCAGAATTAGTACCATTACCTAATGTATCACTAATACTATCTTTATATAATGAATTTACACCTATTAAATCTATACGAAGTTCTTCTACTGGAATGTTTAACATTTTTAATCTGTCTTTTACTATTTCTTCTGCTAATTTAGCTTTTTCATAGGCTCCTGGTCCACCATAGCTTATTTCACCTTCTCCAATGAAACAGTCTACATATCCAATACTTGTTTTTAAGGTATCAGTTTTTTCTTTACCATTACCTCCAGATACTTTTACTTCGTCAGTATCGATTTCTTTTATAGAAACCTTAGAGAAATTAGCTATAACATCTGGAGTAATGTATTCAGCAGGATTATGGATTTCATATAGTAATTGTTCCTTACAAGTAGCTTCTGTAACTTGTCCACCAGATTCCTTAACTTTAGTTATTACTGTATCTCCATTTTCATAGACATTAGCTATAGGAAATCCTAATTTAGATAAATTTTTAACATCTTTATATCCAGGATCAGCAAAATATCCACCAGTTACTTGTCCAGCACATTCTAATAGATGACCTGCCAACGTGCCTTTTCCAATTTTTTCGTAGTCTTCAAAAGACCAGTTAAATTCATAGATCATAGGAGCAATAAATATTGCCGGGTCAGCTACTCTTCCAGTAATTATTATATCTGCACCATTTTTTAGAGCTTCAACTATTCCTTCAGCGCCTATATAGGTATTAGCAGATACAATTTCACCCTCAAGTTCTTTCAAACTCTTTCCAGTTTCAAGAACTTTATTATTCATGTATTTTGATATGTTATCATAAATATTATCTCCTAAAATAGCTGCAATTTTAAGATCAGATATATTTAATTTCTTAGCTATTTCTTTTACTTTTTTAGCAGCTCCTTCAGGATTAGCAGCACCCATATTTGTTATTACTTTAATATTTTTTGATTTACATAGTGGTAATATTTTTTTCATTCTATACTCTAGAAGATGATTATATCCCTTTTCAGGATTTGTCATCTTTTCTTGTTGAGCTATAGCAATAGTTCTCTCAGCTAAACATTCAAATGCGATATAATCTATATCTCCCTTTTCTATAATTTCTATAGCAGGTTCTATTCTATCACCAGCATAACCTGCTCCGGAACCTATTCTAATACTTTTCATAATAAATCCTCCATTTCTATATAATTTTGTTTACATTGCAATTGCACCAGTTACCAAGGCAATTATCAACATGATTATAGTTAATGCAAATGCTAATGGCATAGTTTTCTTTTGATGCTCACCTAAGTCTATTCCTGTAAGACCAATGAGTAAGAATGTAGCTCCTGTTAATGGACTTATTGGAAATCCAGTTGTCATTTGGCCTAAAATAGATGCTCTTGCTACATTTATTGATTCAACTCCAAAACCATTGGCAGCTTCAGCTAATACAGGCATAACTCCAAAGTAGAATGAATCAGGATCAAATAATAGACTAGCAGGCATTGAGAATATTCCTGTAATTAAAGGAATTTGTTTTCCTAAAGAATCTGGAATAGCCTTTACTACTACAGTTGCCATTTCATTAATCATCCCTGATCCTTCAAGAATACCAATAAATGCTCCTGCAGCAAATAATATACTAGCCATCATAAGGGCTGATTTAGCATGGGCATCTACCCTTGCTCTTTGATCCTTTACACTTGGATAATTGATTATTAAGGATAATGAAAAAGCTAACATAAATACAATATGTGGGGGTAATATACCTGAGATTAATGTACCTATAGCAACTACAATAAGTAGTATATTTATAGGAAACATTTTTGGTCTTGCTAACGCAAGCTTTTCTTCATCAACTTCCTTTTCAATATTTATATTGTCAAGCTTCACATCACCTAATCTTTTCTTTTCCTTATTTCCTAACCAATAAGCTACTAAAAATACAAATATTGCTCCTCCAATAAAAGCAGGAAGTAAAGGATTGAATAATTCAGTAACTGAAACATCAAGAGCAGTAGCAGCCCTTAAAGTAGGTCCTCCCCAGGGAAGCATATTCATAATCCCTGCAGATAAAGCTACAATACAAGCTAATGTAGTTCTTTTCATACCTAATTTGTCATATAGTGGTATCATAGCTGGTATAGTAACCAAGAAAGTAACAGCACCAGATCCATCTAAATGAATCATCATAGCTAATATTGCAGTACCAATTACTATTTTTATAGGATCCCTCCCTACAATTTTTAATATTTTATTAATTATAGGGTCAAAGGTTCCAGCATCAGTAAGAACTCCAAAGAATAAAATGGCAAATATAAACATGGTACCTACAGTTGAAATATTTTTTATTCCCTCTGTCATAAAAGTGCCTAGCTCTGAACCAAATCCTCCAATGATAGCTGTAATACTAGGTATAACTATTAAAGCTATAACGGGAGATAATTTTTTAGTCATTATTACTACTAATAATAAGACGATTGTGATAAAACCTAAGAGTGCGATCATAATATTAACCTCCATTTTTATTTTTTGCGTTACCAAATAATAATGCGTATATTCATAATGCATATATCATGCCAATGGATAAAGGTTATACTCTTAAGATTATAACAATAAATTTCTAAAATAATAGAAAGGCATTGTTATAAAAATAACAATAATTTAGGTAAATACGAATCAAAAGAGATTCTAAAATTTTAGAAATAAAAATAACATTTCTAGAATTCTAGAAATGTTATTTTTATTTACTATTATTAGTATAATCATTTTTATTTGAAAGTTTATTATACAAGGAAGCTAATGATATTCCTAAAGATTTTGCTGCTAACTTTTTTCCTTCCACAGAAGTTCCGTATTTGTCTAGAGCTTTATCTATTTCTCTTATTTCTGCATCCTGTATAACTTTTTCTAAGGGACGTATAGATATTAAATCATTTTTAATTCCAATTTGTTGAAGAGTTTTTGGTAGATTATTTATATCTATTATAGATCCATTGGTCATATTCGATGAGAATTCTACTACATTTTTAAGTTCTCTTATATTACCTGGCCACTTATAACTTAGTAATAATCTTTTTGCTGTATCAGAGAATTCTAATCTTCGTTTTAATTTTCTTTGCATATTGTTTAAAAATATAGTAGTTAAAGGAATAATATCTTGTGGTCTTTCTCTCAAGGGAGAGATAGTTATAGGAAAGATAGCTATTCTATAATATAGGTCTTTTCTAAACTTATTTTCATCTATTAAATTAAGAAGATCCTTATTGGTAGCAGCTATGACTCTTACATCTATAGGGATTTCATATACTCCGCCCACCCTTCTTATAGTATTTTCTTGAAGGGTTCTCAGGAGTTTAGCTTGAAGTCCATAGTCCATCTCAGCTATTTCATCTAAGAATAGAGTACCTTTATTTGCTACTTCAAAAAGACCCATTTTTCCGCCTTTTTTTGCTCCAGTAAAGGAAGCATCCTCGTATCCAAAAAGCTCACTTTCTAAGAGATTAGAATCAAATGCCGCACAATTTACTGCTATAAAAGGTTCATCCTTTCTATTACTTTCATGATGAATAGAATGAGCAAATAGCTCTTTCCCTGTACCACTTTCTCCAAAAAGTAATATATTAGTATCCTTTTTTGATATTTTCATAGCCATTCCTTTAGTGAATTTAGATTTAGGATCTTCAGATACTATATTTTCAAAGGTATATTTTGACTTTTGAATACTTTTTACTCTATTTTTTAATGTTTTTATAATTTTATTAGATTTATTTAGTTCTTTTGTAAGTTTATAAACATCATTAATCTCGGTAACTATAGAGATTGCTCCTATTATATCATCTTGGTTGTCCTTGATGGGAGACATATTTACTACGTATTCAGAGTTACCTTCCTTTCTGGGAACCCTTAAAAGCTCTTTTCCAGTTTTAATTACATCAATCAGCCTTGCTCCAGGACGAACTTCAAGGAGAGGTCTATTTATGATATTTTCTCTCTTTACACCGGTAATTCTAGTATAAGAAGAGTTAATATATTTAACAATATAATCCTCATTTATAATTAATATGCCATCGTATAGTGAGTTTAAAATTAATTTAACCCAATTATCAATTATCATATGGTCCACCCCTTTATGTGTTTAACTTAATTATAGCATAGTTAATAGGGTTATATTAAGTTTTGAAAATAAATTGAAATTGGACTTTTCTTAGTCGTCTCCTTGATAACCTTTTGAAAAGATGCTATAATGTAGCTATAATGATGAAAGGTAAGGTGGAGCAATGTTCATTTAATCCTATTTAAGACAGACTAAGTTTAATACACTTTTGTGTATAGAAATTTGACTGTATTTCTAGATGGGATTAGTGTGCGCATATAGCTATCATCTTTTTTTGTTGCCTAAAAATGAGAAAATAGATGAAAATACTCTATATCACTATGCTTATGTCCTCTCTAGGAATCAAAGGGAGGTTTTTTTAATGCTTATATTAGAAGGAAAAAATATAGAAAAATACTATGGAGATAGAAAAATATTAGATATAAAAAATATAAAGATATATGAAGAAGATAAAATAGGAATTGTAGGAGTAAATGGTTCTGGAAAGACTACTCTTATGAATATACTAGCAAAGAAATTATTACCAGATAAAGGTGATATAGATATAAAGGGAAGATTAAGCTATATTACTCAATTGGGAAGTCCAGAAGATAATAGTATGAACTATAAGATAAAAGGTGAGTTCCAAGTAGACTATGAAGATAGAGATACTTTGAGTGGTGGAGAGAGAACCAGGCTTAAATTAGTTAAAGGGTTAGGTAAAAATCCTGATCTATTATTTTTAGATGAACCCACTTCAAATCTAGATATGGATGGGATTAATCTATTGACAGAGAAACTTGAAAGCTTTACTGGAGCGATTTTAATTATATCTCATGATAGAAAATTATTAGATAATATAGTAGATAAGATGATAGAAGTAGAAGATGGTGCGATAAAGGAGTATTCAGGAAATTATTCATCATATAAGGAGCAAAAGGAAGCTATTAGGGAAAGACAGGAATTTGAGTATGAAGAATATATAAAGGAGAAAAATCGTCTTATCCAACGAATATATGAAAGACAAAATCATGCTAAAACTATGAAGAAGGCCCCCAGTAGAATGGGAAATTCTGAGGCTAGACTCCATAAGGCTGCCACTAGGCAGATTCAAGGAAAGATTCATAATGCAATAAATTCAATGGAAACTAGAATAGAAAAACTAGATAAAAAGGAAAAGCCCAAAGAAATAGAAAAGGTAAAGATAGATATGCCTTCAGTTTCAGGACTTAAAAATAAACTCCTGATTGATGGAATTAAAATATCCAAGTCATTTGGAGATAAAATTCTATTTATAGATTCTGAATTGAAGATATTTAATGGAGATAAGGTAGCTCTAATGGGTAGTAATGGTACAGGAAAGACTACATTGATAAAGATGATATTAAATGGAAATGAAAATATAAGAATATCTAAAAATCTTAAGATAGGCTATTTTTCTCAAAAACTAGATATATTAAAGGAAGATAAAAATATCCTTGAAAATGTAATGGAGGATAGTATTCAAGATGAGATTACTGCTAGAACATTGTTATCTAGATTATTATTTAAAAGGGAAGATGTAAATAAGGAGATAGAAGTACTAAGTGGTGGAGAAAGGGTAAAGGTAGCTTTTGCTAAGATATTTTTATCAGATATCAATTTTATAATATTAGATGAACCTACTAACTATCTGGATATACCATCAATAGAGGCCTTAGAGGAAGTATTATTGGATTATGAAGGAAGTTTATTATTAGTAACCCATGATAAAACTTTCATAGATAGAGTAGTAAATAAGATAATTACTATAGAAGATAAGAAATTGAACACTTTTAATGGAAGCTACAGTGAATATCTTGAGAGGAAAGAAAATAATATTAATTTTGGTCAACAAGAGGAAGAGAAGAGACTGTTGGTTCTAGAAAATAGATTGTCAGAGTTGATGGGGAAATTGTCTCTTATCCCCTCAAAGGAAGAAAAGGCTCTATTGGATGAAGAATTTAATAAATTAGTAAAAGAAATAAATCAGTTGAAAAGAAAGTTAAAATAAAGGGAATTCCATCAGGAGTATAGAATAGTATATAGTATAAAGGAAAATATGTAGAATAAACTTGTCTTTTTGTGGTATAAATATAACAATATATTAATAAATTATTATAAAAATAGATGAAGGGGTGATTTTATGAAATTAGTATTTGCTATAGTGCAGGATGAGGATGCCCATAAACTAGTAGACAAGCTGATGAAAGATGATTTCGGTGTAACAAAATTAGCCTCCACAGGAGGATTCTTAAGAGCAGGAAATACAACATTAATAATAGGGACAGAAAATGAAAGGGTTGATGAAGCGATAGATATAATTGGTGAGGTAGCCAAAACTAGGACTCAAGTAGCTACAGCTCCACCACCTACTACTTGGGGTCAAGGTGTATATATGCCCTATCCAATAGAGGTAGAAGTAGGAGGAGCAACGATATTTGTGGTAGATGTAGAAAAGTTTGAAAAGGTATAAATATAATAGAGCATATGGTATAATATTTAATAAATATGATTAGGGGATACTTAAGTATCCCCTAATTTAATGGAATAATTAATTTTATGTGGAGGATTATTATGGATTTTTCAGATGTGATAGGGCAAGAAAGAATAATAAAGAGTTTGCAAAATACAATTAAAAATGAGAGTATTGGTCATGGCTATATATTTGAAGGGAAAAAGGGAATAGGAAAAACTATGATGGCTAAAATATTTTCTAAGGCTCTTTTATGTAAAGAGAAAGGTATAAATCCTTGTGGAGTTTGTAACTCATGCATTAAATTTGAATCTTTTAATCATCCGGATTTTCATATGGAAAAACCATTGGGGAAATCATTTAAGAAAGAGCAGATAGAGGACATTCAAAGGGGGATAAGAGTACTACCATACGAAGGAGATAGAAAGATATTTATTATTAGTGATGCAGATAAGATGACTATTAGTGCACAAAATAGCTTTCTTAAATCATTAGAAGAACCACCTAAAGATACTATCATTATAATGATGGTAGAAAATACTAAAAATTTACTTCCTACTATTATATCTAGAAGTCAAAGATTAAAATTTACTCCTATAAGAAATGATAAAATTCAGGATTATTTAAATAAAAAGTATAATATAGATAAAGATAAAGCTCATATGATTGCAGATTTTTCTAGAGGGAATATAGGAAGAGCAAGAGAAATTTGTGAATCTGAAGAGTTTAATCAAATAAGGGAATCATTAATAGATGTTATAAATAACAATATAGGGACTGATTCTTTTAAATCTTTTACCAATAGTGATTTTTTTGAAAATAATAAAGATGAAATTGATAATGTACTAGATATGATGTTAGTATGGTTTAGAGATTTACTCATATATAAAGAGACGAATAATAACGAACTCATAATAAATAGGGATAAAGAAGAATTGTTAAAGGAACAATCTTTTAAGCTTTCAATGGATAAAATTCATGATATAATAAATTGTATAATGGAAACTGAAGAGAATATTAGGGCTAATGTTAATTTTCAATTGGCTATAGAATTAATGCTTCTAAAATTTCAGGAGGTTTAAATATATGATTAATGTAGTAGGTGTAAGGTTTAAAAAGGCGGGAAAAATATATTATTTTGATCCTGTTGATATAGATGTAAAGAAAGAAAATAGTGTTATAGTTGAAACAGTTAGAGGAATTGAATTTGGGGATGTAGTAGTTGGACCAAAGGAAATAAAAGAAGAAGATATAGTAGCTCCTTTAAAGAATGTTATACGGATAGCTACAGAAGAGGATATTATAAAGCATAAAGAAAATAAATCAAAGGAAAAAAGAGCTTTTGAAATATGTGAAGAAAAAATAGAAGAACATAAATTACAAATGAAATTAATAGATGTAGAATATACATTTGATAATAATAAAGTAATATTCTATTTTACCGCAGATGGTAGAGTTGATTTTAGAGAATTAGTGAAAGATTTAGCTTCTATATTTAGAACTAGAATAGAATTAAGACAAATTGGTGTAAGAGATGAGGCTAAAATGATAGGAGGAGTTGGTCCTTGTGGCAGAGCTTTATGTTGTAATTCATTTTTAGGAGATTTTGATCCTGTATCTATAAAAATGGCAAAGGAACAAAATTTATCTTTAAATCCAACTAAGATATCTGGTCTTTGTGGACGACTTATGTGTTGTTTAAAATATGAACACGAAGCCTATGAAGAGTCTCTTGGACTTTTACCAGAAGTAGGATTGAAGGTTAGAACACCTAGAGGCAAGGGGATAGTTGTAGATACAAATACTTTATTGGAAATAGTAAAGGTGAGAGTTAAAGGGGAAGATGATACAGAAGAAATTGTTCCTTTTGTATTAGATGAAATAGAAAAGTGAAAAAAATAAAATGTTCTAAATAAGATAAAAATACTTTTATAATATAAAGATAAGTGTTAAAATAAAAAAAGAATACTATATTGATAATATAGTATCATTCATTATCCTAAGGAGGTGAACCTAATGGCTTATGTTATAACTGATGATTGCATTAGCTGTGGAGCTTGTGAACCTGAGTGTCCAGTAGGAGTTATTAGTGCAGGAGATGATAAATACGTAATAGATCAAGATGGTTGTATTGAGTGTGGTGCATGTGCAAATGTGTGTCCAGTAGATGCGCCTAAACCTGAGTAATAATGTACTTAAAGTAAAAGACCCTAGCTAGTGGGGTCTTTTTTGTTGTATGATTGTTATGTAAATTATTAAATAATGATATAATATATGTATTAACTACTAGGAGAGATATGATGAAAGATGTTTTTCTAAAGAAAAATGAAAGAATAGATGATTTGCAATTAAAAGGATTAAAAATAATACAAAATACTAAAGGATTTTGTTTTGGAATAGATGCAGTATTATTAGCAAATTTTTGTGAAATAAAATTAGATTCTACTGTTGTTGATTTAGGTACTGGTACGGGAATAATACCATTAATAATTTATGGAAAAAATGAAATAAATAAAATATACGGTATAGAAATCCAACAAGAAGTAGCTGATATGGCAGAGAGAAGTGTAGAATTAAATGGTTTGGAAGAGAATATTAAAATATTGAATATGGATTTAAGAAATATAGAGGAAGTTATAAAAGTAAATTCTATAGACGTAGTAGTATCTAATCCTCCATATATGGATAAAGGAACAGGAATTATAAACCCTAATGATAAAAAGGCTATATCTAGACATGAAATAAGAGGTGGATTAGAAGATATAATAGAAAAAGCTAAAAGGTTATTAAAACATAATGGAAGATTTTATATGATTCATAGACCAAATAGATTGGTAGATATATTATATTATTTAAGGAAACATAAATTAGAGCCTAAAACCTTAAGATTTATCCATTCTAAGATGTCAGAAGCACCTAATTTAGTATTAATTAAATCGATAAAGGCTGCAAAACCAGAGTTAAAAATAGAAGCACCATTATATGTGTACAATGAAGATGGTGAATATACGAATGAGATTCATGAGATATATGGTTTAGATGATTGAAAGGAAGATTATATGAAAAGAATAGGTAAATTATATATATGTCCTACTCCTATAGGGAATCTTGAAGACATAACATTAAGAACATTAAATACCTTTAAAGAAGTAGATCTGATAGCAGCCGAAGATACTAGACATACAATTAAAATTTTGAATCACTTTAATATAAGAAAGCCTCTTACCAGTTATCATGAACATAATAAAAAGGAAAAAGGGAAAGTGTTGATAAATAAACTATTAGAAGGAGATAGTATTGCTCTAGTTTCAGATGCTGGTATGCCAGGAATATCTGATCCTGGAGAAGATATAATAAAGGAAGTTATAGAGCAGAATATAGAGGTTGATGTACTTCCTGGTGCTACCGCTTCAATATTAGCATTAATATTATCCGGATTATCTACAGATAAATTTGTATTTGAAGGATTTTTATCTTCTAAATCCAAAGAGAGAAAAACCAGATTAGAGGAATTAAAAACAGAGTATAGAACAATGATATTATATGAATCTCCTCATAGACTTAAGGATATGCTTAAAGATGTATTAGAAGTATTTAATGATAGAAGAGTAGCAGTGGCTAGAGAATTAACAAAAAGACATCAGGAGGTGTTTAGAGGAAACTTAGAGAAAGCTATAGAAAAATTTAATGATGAAAATCCTAGGGGAGAATTTGTAATAATAATAGAAGGAATACCTAAAGAAAGATTAGAGGATATAGAAAAAAATGCGTGGGAGGGTATATCTATAAAAGAGCATATATTAACTTATATGGATAAAGGATTTACTAAGAAAGATTCGATTAAAAAGGTGTCTAAGGAGAGAGAAATACCAAAAAGAGAAGTTTATAAAGAAAGTATAGATCTATAGGGGGTTCAAATATGAATATTAATAAGAATATGAAGATCTCAGATATTATATTGATGAACAATGAGGCTATAGGTGTATTTAATGAATTCGGTATGAAATGTACTCTTTGCCAAGGATCGTCTAATGAAACATTGGAATGGGCAGCTAAAATTAATAATATAAAATTAGATAGTTTATTAGAGGAGTTAAATAAATTAAATAGATAAATAAAATTGCTAAGGAAAATCTAGTGATTTTACCTTAGCAATCAAAATTAGTTATTTATGATATCAGTTTATGTATTACTTTAAAGCATCCAAACAATCTGGACAAATATTTTTACCTTTGAATTGAGTAACGTCTTTAGCTTGTCCACAGAAGATGCAGGCAGGTGCATATTTTTTAAGGATAATCATTTCACCATCTACAAAGATCTCTAAAGCATCTTTCTCTGCTATGTCTAGTGTTCTTCTTAATTCAATAGGTATGACAACTCTTCCTAACTCATCCACCCTTCTAACTATTCCAGTTGATTTCATTAAAAAAAACCTCCTCTAAGTTTAGTCACAATTCGACATATTTCTTACTCTTTAAATAGTAACAGATATACCAAAAATAGTCAATAAGAAATAGTAAAAAAATTTAAAATTTAATAATATTTATTTTATAAAAAAGGGGTGAGTTTAATGCTTGAAGTTAATAATCAGATGAAAGATTTAGTATCAGAACTTAATAAAATTCTTAACAAAAAATATGAAAAAATATCTAAATTAGATAAAAATTATATTAGAAATCTAGTTAAAAAACAAGTAGGTGATATCAATAAATGTCGAAAATTATCGAAAAATCTCCTTTCAGAATATTCATCTGGTGGTGGTATTGTAGCAGTAGATGGCTCAAATAATAAATTAGGAGGAGCCTATCCTCATTTTGTTGAGCTATATCAAGGTTTAGCTAAAGGATCTAATAGCAATGAAAATCCAGTTATAGAAGTTGATTTTTATACACCATTATATATTGAAAGAGAGCAGGAGATAATAGATAAAATAAGAAAGGACGATCCTACTAAGGAAGATATAGACTCTTTTATCAGAAACTATAAATTATCTTGCATAGAGTTAAAAGCAGCTATAGGTGCGGCTTTGAATTTAAATCCAAGAGTAATAATGATGGATGGCTCTTTAATAAGATATAAAATAGAATGTCAAGATAAATGGAAGGAACTAAGATCGATATGTGAATCTAAAAATATAATTCTTATAGGAGTAGTAAAAGACATAAAGACTAATATAGTAGGGACTACATTGACAGAGAAGAAGACTTTAGATCCCCCTATGAATTTTTTATATGACAGGGAACTTTTGTATGGGATATTAGATATGGGGGAGACCTTAATACCAGAAATACAGAATATTCCTAAATATGAGGAAGGATTGAGTTCTTTATTTATAAGGGCCTCTAGATCTCCTATGATCACAGGAGTTGATATATTGAATAGTCAAAGGAGCTATCTTGATGAGATGGCTAATTTAGTATATACATTAACTCCAGAAAATAGTAGAGGAATTCCTCTCTGGATTGATATAATAGATAAGGAAGTAAAGATATCTGATAGATTAATGAGAGGATTATTAGATGAGTATTTAGATAGAGATATTGTAGAAAAATTATTTGTATCAGAGCGAAGTAAAAGAACTCTTTAAGGAGGAATAATTATGAAGGTTGTAGGATTGACAACACAGCAGGAAGTATTTGTAGGTTCAAAGAAAAGAGCCTTTAGAATAAATGAATTTCTCATAATACAGGATGAAAAGCAAGGAGAATTAATGGGAGAAGTAGTAGAGACTAGTTCTTATAATAGATATATTCCATTAAATATTAATGATGGAATGATAGATTCATCAGTTATAGAATCATTAAATGCTATAGGATATAATATAGATGATGAAACTATTCATATAGCTAAAGTTAGACTTCTTAATGAAGCCCAATATCCTGTAGAAACTGCTTCTGATGTAAGAAGTCCTAGATTTCATGAAGTAAAGGATATTATGGTTAAAACGAAGCCAAAAGATGGGTTAGTTATGGGAATTATTAAGAGTACTGATGAGATGATTCATGATATGGAGGAAGATTTAGTGGATATAGCTCCAATATTTGATGATGGACATATAAGAGCTCAAAATGAAATTCCTTTTATATTTGATATAAAGAGTATGCATCAATATCCTCACATAGGTATTTTTGGAGGCTCAGGTTCTGGAAAATCTTTCGGAATGAGGGTTTTATTGGAGGAAGTAATGAAGCTTAAGATTCCAGCAGTAGTATTAGATCCTCATTTTGAGATGGATTTTGCTACAATTGCTGATTATTTTAAAGAAGAGGACAAGGTTAATTTTTCTGATAGATTTAAATGTTTGCAAATAGGTCATGATGTAGGAGTTAAATTCAATGATCTAAATACTTCTGATTTGAAGAATTTATTAGATGCTTCAGGGAAATTATCTGATGCTATGAGTAATGCAGTAGATATATTACATAAGAGAAAAGATTCTTATCAAAGTTTTCATGATAGGTTAAAGATGTTATTAGAGGCTCAGGATTTAGGATCTATTCAGAAAATAGATAGACAGATTACTTCAGCAGAAAGTAATAATGAAAGGGAAAGATGGAAGATATGTAAGGAATTATTCGAAGACTTTGATAAAACTTGTCCATCAAGTTCAGTTAGAGGCATAATGTGGAGACTTACAAGATTATATAATGATGGAGTATTTAGTAATGATATAAATGAAATAACTGATGGATTAAATTTAGGTAAATTAATGGTTATTCAAGGAAATGTAAGGCTTCTTCAGGTGTTTTCAACATATTTATTAAATAATATTTATCATAGAAGAAGAGATTTTAAGGATGCTCAATATAAGAATACTACTGCTGATTATTTTCCACCATTTATAATTGCTACAGACGAAGCTCATAATTTTGCACCAAAGGGATATGATTCTCCATCTAAATCTATATTAAAGGAAATATCTCAGGAAGGTAGAAAATATGGAGTGTTTTTACTTCTAGCAACTCAAAGACCGACATTATTAGATGAAACTATAACTGCTCAGTTGAATACTAAATTAGTATTTAGAACAGTAAGAAGCTCAGATATACAAACTATTAAGGAAGAGACAGATATTACTCAAGAAGAAGGTAAGAGATTGCCGTATCTTAAATCAGGAGATGCTTTTATATCATCGGCAATAATGGGACGAACATTTTCCATAAGGATAAGGGCAGCTAGTACAACTAGTCCTCATACTATAAATCCTTTTGATGAGCTTAGTAATAGGAGAGAAGAAGATAATTTTAAAATATTAAATCTCATAAAGGATAAATTACCTATAACAGAGATGAATATGTATGATATAGTTAAAGAAATAGAGGAAGATTCAGATAATGATATAAATTTTGATGTAGATCAGCTTAAGGCACAATTAGAGAATTTAGTAAATGAGGGTATAATAGTAAAGAGAAAAACTGCTTTTACTACTTCTTATGAAAATATAGAGGATAAATAATTGTATAATGATAAATATTATAGTATAGTAATGTAAATTAATTTTCTGGGTATATATCACTTAACAAGGAGTGATGATATGGACACTATTTTCTCCATTTTGCAGGATATAAGTAAAGAAGAAAATGTAAATATATATGTAACTGGTAAATATTTAAGGGATTTTCTTCTAGGAAAAAAAGTTAAAGATATGGAATTATTAGTTTCTAATAAAACTTTTTCTATAGCTAAAAAGTTTGCTGATAAAATAGATATGCAAATTATTGAAGGGAATAATTCTTTAGGGTATAGAGTCATAGATATTGATAGGGACTTAAGAATAGATTTTTATTCTATAGAAGAAGATAATATAAATATATATCTTCAAAAAAGAGGAATTACTATAGATAGTATGGCAGTTGATATTTGTAATTTTCAGGATGAATTGAAAGGTAATATTATAGATCCTACAGGAGGATTAAAGGATATAGAAAATAGTATTATTAGAATATGGGATGAAGATGTTATCTATGATAATCCCTTATTGATTATTAAATCAGTTGCATTAATGTCAGAACTTAATTTTGATATGGATAGAGATACTATAACTGTTATAAAAAAAAATAAAAGTCTAGTATCTAATATACAATGTAAAGAATTAGGAGAAGAATTTTTTAAAGTTCTTAGAAGAAGAAAAACTTATCATTATTTTAGTTTTATGAATGATGAATTAGAAATCTTAGAAGAGATATTTCCAGAAATTAAAAAAATGAAGGAAGTAGGAGAATGTGATTATCATGTAGTAGATGCTTTTAGACATTCATTATATGTATTAAAGCTTACTGAAGATGTAATATATTATGATGGTTATTTTGAAGATCATATTAGAAAAAGTTATGAAAACCATGCAGAGGAAAATTTTGAAGGTGATCATACTAGGATAGAACTTATGAAATTAGCAGCTTTTTTTCATGATGTAGGTAAACCTTCTGCTCGAAAAATAGATAGTACAGGTAGAGTTAGATTTAAAGGTCATGAGATAACTGGAGCTGAGATGGTTAAGGATATATCGAAGAGATTTGGATTAAGTATTAAAGCAAGGGATATATTATATAGAATTGTAGCAAAACATATGTTACCTTTAGTATCATATAAATCTAATGATGTAAGTGCAAGGTTTTTATATAAAATGTTTCAAGAATGTAAGGATGAAACATTGGATGTTTTATTAATAGCATTAGCAGATATAATAGGTACAAGAAAACTATTAAACCCTGATGAAGAAATGGGTAAATTTAAAATTCATGTAGAATATATAGCCAATAATTATATAACAAGATATAAGGAAATTGAAGATTTATCAGATGTTATTAATGGTAAGGATATAATACAAGAATTTGATTTGCCTGATGGAGTATTAGTATCAGATTTGATTGAAGAAGTAAGAAAGGCAATATTTATGGGAAAGATAGGAATGAATAAAAATTCCATATTGAAATACTTACAAAATATATTATAATCAGATATTAGCCTGGTTGGGATTCAGAGCCCTTCCAGTTAATATAGCTGAGGGGTAATATTATATCCCTCAGCATTTTAGTTTTTAATAAAGAGAAAGGAAATACTTAGATAAATTATCTTATCTCAATATTATATTTATCTTTACTGACTGCTCCCACACCTAAAGGAATGGGGTTCTAAACTACTAAAGACTTCTCTATCAAAAGATGGTATCTGATTGATAGAACTGACCTACTTTCATTTAGACTTTGTTA
>NZ_WSFU01000035.1 GCF_016820635.1 Anaeromonas gelatinilytica
TTTTTTTAATAATTACATTGTTTTATTTTAAAATTTTATCTTGACATATTACCAGGTTGCTTTGTAATTACTTATCCCTTTTATCTATTAATCTAAGATATTCTTCCCAAGTGTCCACATCTTCACCCTGTTGAGAATCATCTATATCTATGTATTTAACCTTATCATGATTGCTCATTATTATTATTCTACCACCTACATCTCCTTCTAATTTCATCAATTCCCCTTCAAAGGATGATGGAAATATTACTGGATTTCCTCTACTTCCACCATATAATGGTATTATAATTTTTGATTTGTCAGTGTTGAATTCATTTATTAATTTATCTATTATTATATTAGATAAGAAGGGCTGATCCCCTACAAAGAACATATATCCTTCTGTACTTGTTGAAGCAGCCTGTATTCCTATTTTGATTGAAGAAGATTGACCTGCATCTGCACTGTCATTGTAAACTGTGTTAATATTATATTTTTTTCCAATTAACTTTATGAAATCCTCTCGGTAGGTAATTATAATCTCATCTACTTTAGACTTCTTTATGGTCTTTACAGTCCTCTCTATCAACATTTCACCATCTATTTTAAGTAGGAGCTTATTTTTTACCATTCTCTTAGAAAATCCAGAGGCCATAATTATACCTGTAATCATCTATTTCACCTTTTCAATAAAATTATTGTGAAAACTTGCAAGAATAATATCATCTATATGATTACTTTTCTCCATTATATCTCTTGCAATCTTTCTTCCCTTTTCTCTTATATTTTTATTGTCAGCTTTATTAAATATTAAATATTTCTCAGATTTATCTGGTACCCCTTTAAATAATCCCCTAGAAGATAATACTAAATTTTTAATTGTTTGAAGATTTATAGACTCTCCTAATTTAGAACCAGTTATGTTAGCAAATATTTCAGATCGATAAACATTTTCCTCATAAATTTTAAATCCCAGGGAGTCTAGTCCTATAAGTCCTATTGTCTTTGTGGTATTTAAGGGTATAACCGGCTCATGTTCTCCCGGAGCCTTTATCGATTTATTCTTTGAACCATCAGCTTCAACTAATATCAAGTCAAAATATCTTTTTCTATATATTTCATCTAAAACCTCAGGATTTACCCCTAAAAGTTTGCCATTCTGTGAGATTTCTTTTCCAATTACAGAAATACTTCTTTTTTTTAGTTTTTGTAAATCCAAAGCATCCCTATCCAATATATAGATATTATCTATAGAATTATCCCGAGGATAGTATATTTTAGTGGTAGTGGTTATCAGTACCCTAAGGCCTTTACTCTTTCCCATTTTTCCCAATAAAAACATTGTGGATGTCTTGCCTCCAGCTCCCACTATGGATATCATTTCTCTGCTATCACCTATATTTAGACCTTTATACAATCTTATCATTTTGATCTCCTGTTCAGTATATGAAGGATTGCCTCTAATACTCCACCTCCAACAGCTCTAGCCTTGTCTGAAATCAAATAGCAGTATTTCTCTTCTCCTCTGGGGTCTACATCTCCTATCTTCATGCCAAGTTTTACGGGGTAATTATCTCTTATCATCCCTCTTATAACCCCATCTATCTTTGCCATTACATCTACTCCATCTATAGATGCAACTACTTCGCCTTTTTTAACTATAGAGCCTATATTCTTTAATACCTTTATATTTCCACTATTGTTTCCCTTTAAAACTCTTTCATCTGTATATCCTAAAATATTTCCCGGGATGCCTGTATTGGGCTCTGGTTTCCCCTCTAATATCACCTTTCCTAACATATGTCCTCGCTTTGTCTCCACTACTGCATCCACGTTTTTACCTGCTTCAAACCCAGGACCTACACCGATTACTACCTCGGCCATATCCCTATTAGTTCCTAAGTTCTTCTTAGCCAATATAGCATCCACTACTACTTTAGGTTCAAGTTCTTTTATACTTTTCCCCTTAGGATCTATAATTATTGGTAGAATACCCTCCTCTAACAATTTTAGAGATTCATCCTTATTTGATGCCAATTTTCCCTTTAGTCCTTCCACAGTAATTTCTCCGTTGTATACAGCCTCAGCAAAGGCTACTTTCCTACGTACTACTGTGGGAGCATCTGTATCTAAAAATATAATATTAAATCCACTTCTATAGAGTCTGTGACCAATACCAGTTGCAATATCTCCAGCTCCTCTGATTACTGCTAATTTATCTCTAATATCTGACATCATTAACTAATCATCTCCTATTGTATGACACATATTTTTCATATATATTAACAGATTAAATTTAAAAGTCGTTGTATTTTTTTACGTATAACGTATATGCTAAAAAAATTAGATTATTTTCCTAAAGTATTTCTCTGATAATTCATTAATTATATCTTCTAATTCAGTATTAAAATCCTTATAGGCAGATATTAGTTCTCTAGCTTCAGAAGTCAGTTCACAACCTCCACCAAACTTTCCCCCAATCTGTCTGTTCAGAAAGGTAAATCCTAATTCCTTCTCTCCAGTTTTTATTATATTATATCCTTTGCTGTAGGACATGTTCAGTTTTTTACAAGCCATATTTATAGATCCCACTTGTTCAATCATCAACAATAATTCATAAGGCCCTTTACCAAAGGCTTTTTCTTTTCCCTCTATCCAAACTTTATATCTAAGCTTCAAACTAAAATCACCTCTATTTTGATATTGAGAATACATAGCCATCCTCAGATGACCATGTATTCTATTAATATCTATTTTAAAATTAAGCAGTCCTTTCCTTAGCTGCTATTGCTTCCCTTTCCTTCTTCTCATCTTCTATAGTTCTCTTAGGAACTATTATGTTTAAGAAAAATACGATGATAGCTGCTATTATAACTGGTGAACTTGCAAATATATCTGTAAACCACTGTGGAAATTGTGCTATTGATTCTGGTACATTAGTTATTCCCATTCCTAAAGCTACGGCTAAACCAACTATTGAAATATTTCTTGTGGACATCTCATCTTGAGTTATCAACTTCATACCTGTCATTGTTATCATTGCAAAGACTGATATTGTAGCCCCTCCTAGCACACTTTGAGGTATTGTAGTCATTAAAGCTCCAATCTTAGGTATAAAGGCTCCTATTAATATAACTCCTCCTGCTAATCCTAAAACAAATTTACTAATAACCTTGTTCATTGCAACGATACCAACATTTTGGCTAAAAGTAGCTGTAGGTAAGCCTCCAAATAATGCACCTATTATACTAGCAAAACCATTACCTACTATACCACCGGATAATTCACTGTCAGTTGCCTCTCTATCCATTCCTCCAGCAGTGGTTGCTGATATATCTCCCACTGCTTGAATTGAATTAACTACATACATAATAATCATAGTAATAATTGCAGTAGGATGAAATTTAATTCCAAAGTGTAATGGTTTTGGTATTGATACTATTCCAGCTTCTGCTACTGCTGCAAAGTCTACCATATTTAAGAATATTGCAAGAATATACCCCACTATAATTCCCATTAGAACTGAAGCTAATTTTGTGATTCCCTTTGTAAAATTATTACAAAATAATACTACTACTAATGTCACTATTGCGACAATCCAGTTCTTTGACTCTCCATATGTAGCAGCTCCATTGCCTCCAGCCATATAATTAATAGCTATAGGATATAGGGATAATCCTATTGTAAATACAACAGTTCCTGAAACCATTGGAGGAAAAAACTTTCTCAGCGGTTTAATAAATATACCTACTATGATGGCAACTATACCACCTATGAGCTGAGCTCCTAATACTCCTGCTATTCCATAGTTTCCAGCTATAGAAAGTACTGTGGGTACATAGGCAAAACTTACTCCCATTATGATAGGTAAACCTGCTCCTATTCTAAATGAAGAATTAGAGCCTCCAATAGGATACAATTGTAATAATGTAGCAATACCAGCAATAAGCATTGCACTTTGAACTAGTAAAGTACTATCCCCTGTACTAAGACTTACTGCACCAGCTAATATAATAGCGGGTGTAATATTTCCAACTAGCATAGCCAATACATGTTGAATTCCTAAGGGAGCTGCCCTATCTAAAGAAGGTCTACCATTCAAATCAAATACTGAATTACTTCTCTCACTTTTCTTTGCCATAATGATTCCTCCTAAATTATAATTTAATTTTAGAGTTCGTATAAAATCTCTTTTGATATATGGCAAAATTAATATTCTCTTTAATAGTCTATTTAGAACATATCTAATTTTTATTTACTATTCTCATGTTTAATCAAAAGAGTGTAAATTACCAAAATTTAAACAACGTTTATATTTTAACAAGTAATCATAAATAAAATAATCCAATTTAATCTATTAATATATATATTAAAATTGAGTAGTTTCACCTAACCACAGTATTTTATCTATTCAATAACTGCAATAGCTTCTATTTCAACCTTGGCATCCTTTGGTAGCTTTGCTACCTGTACACAAGATCTTGCAGGTGGCTCATCGTTGAAATATGTTCCATATACTTCATTTACTGCTTCGAAATCATTTAAGTCTTTTACAAATATGGCTGTTTTAATCACTTTATCCATACTAGTTCCAGCTTCTTCCAATATAGTCTTTACATTATCTAAAGATCTAGCTGTTGCCTTTTTAATATCGGTGATTAATTCTCCAGATTCAGGATCCATTGGTAATTGTCCCGAAGTATATACAAAGTTATCTACCTTTATTCCTTGAGAATAAGGTCCTATTGCTCCTGGTGCATTTTTTGTTGATACTACTTTTCT
>NZ_WSFU01000018.1 GCF_016820635.1 Anaeromonas gelatinilytica
TGCTAAAGAAGAAAGTAAAATTAAAAGGATGCAAAGATTTCTCACTAATAAAAATATAAATCCCGAGTATACTTATGAATATTTCACTTATAAACTATTTAAAAATTACAAAAATCATTCAAAAAAAATCTATATAATCTTTGATCATACAACCATTACTGTTTTTACTCTATATAAAGGATAATACTTTATTTTAACATTGACAAAATACCTTATTTTAATTCTACTCATAGACTTCCACATATTTAAAAGTATATTAATTTATTCAAAAATATTTTGATAATAAAGCTAAGTAATAGGATATTTAATGAATATATAATATATTATGAAATAAAATACATTTTATGTAATAAAACTATCCATAGGTCAGGGTTTTCTGGACAATTACCTTGTTTGGAGTTACCGATGGCTTTATCTTTTTATTATATACTTTGGTTCACTTTATTTTACTCTATCTAAATTACTCTATCTTAGATATGTATATGCTTCCATTTGCCTGTCCGATATTGAGCAAATGAAATAATCCAGTTTGCAAACCAACCGATAGGAACCGCGTACCAGACCATTGCAATTCCATAACGGGGAGCAAGAATAACTGCGAGTGCGACACGAATAAAAAGATTTATTAAGTTTGCAATCGTAAACATTTTCATATCCCCTGCTCCGCGTAATAGACCA
Organism: Anaeromonas gelatinilytica; assembly: GCF_016820635.1. GTDB lineage: Bacteria > Bacillota > Clostridia > Tissierellales > SIT17 > Anaeromonas > Anaeromonas gelatinilytica. The sequence continues at coordinate 679 of NZ_WSFU01000018.1, forward strand.
TCTACAGCCATTTTTAAACCAATAAGGCAAAAAAACCATCCCATAAATGTTAGATAATTTTGCCCTGTCGAAGCAGCAATAGCAGTTCCATCCACTCCGAGAAAAAGAGAAATAATCTGACGGTAAAAGCTCTTCAATATCAGACAGATGATTATCGCACATACAAATACCATTTCATTTGCAGCATGGTATCCTTCTATCACTCGTTTATGCTTATTAGCACCGATATTCTGCGCCGTATAAGATGATACCGCATTTCCAATTCCCGTCATAGGAACAACACAAATAGATTCAATCCGCATTGCGGCAGAAAAGCCTGCCAATGCTTCCGAACCAAAGCTGTTTACTACTGACTGCACCAACATCATACCAATAGAAACGGTAGATTGTTGCAAGATAGATGGTAAAGCAATTTTAGTTATAGATAATAACTCTGTCTTGTCAAAAAACAGTGTACATCCACATTTTAATTTTCTAAGATTTCTCATAAGTACTAAAAATAATAAAACAGCGGAAATACTTTGCGCAATCAAAGTTGCCCAAGCTACACTAGCAATTCCCATACTGAATTGTGTTACCAATATCAAATCCAGTATGATGTTGAATACTGATGAAAAAATCAAAAAATACAGCGGAATTTTAGATTTTCCAAAAGCATTAAACATGGCCGATAGTACATTATACATAAACAAGAAAGGCAGCCCAAGGAAATAAATATTTAGATATTCTACAGCCATATCCAAACAGTCAGCAGGAGTATTTAGAAGAACCATAATTCTTTTGCTAAAAAACAGTCCTATTCCGCCCAATAAAATACTGATTATTAGAAATGATATTAAAGAAGTGAATATAGTGACTTCCATCTTGCTGTATTCTTTTGCTCCGAAATATTGACTCACTATAACAGAAGCACCAATACCTCCACCAATTGCAATACAAATAAAAATATTTGTCAGAGAATAAGAAGCTCCAATGGCAGCTAAAGCCTGTTCACTAACAAATCGGCCTACAATGGCGGAATCTGCCATTGTATAGGCCTGTTGAAACAGGTTTCCTATGATGATAGGTAAAGAAAAAATAAGTAACGCACTTAAAGGTTTTTTCTGCACCAAATAGTTATTTTTCATATCCTTGTTTCTCCAAAATCTTAGAATCTCTTTTGATACATTCTGAAATAAATTCACAAGTACAATCCCAATCCTTTGTCATTTCAATTTCGGGCGGATATTGGGAAACCTGTTGTAATAGTTCGTTCAAAAGAGAGTCAATTAACTTTCTATTAACTTGATAATGTACTTGATAGCCTATTTTTACGCCTTGAACAATATTATATTTTTTTAAAACACTCATATGTTGTGATACAGCCGGTTCACTAATATCTAATTTTTTTGAAAGGGCCTTGACACAATAATGATGTTCAAACAAAAGTTGTAACAATCTAAATCGCGTCGGCTCTGTAATAATATGAAGTGTTTTTACTGCATTCATATGATTCATCCTCTTTTCTGATTAAGTAATAACTTAATTAACTTATTAATTAATTATTTTACTCGCAATTTCCCGACTTGTCAAACTGAGTGGATAAAAAATTTAAAAAAAGAACACAAAACCGCCCGACTGCAAAGCGCAATCGGTCACGTATGAATTGTAGACTAATATATGCTCTAATTTTATTAATACTATGATGTGTGTACCCACTTCCGTATTTTTGCCCGTCCACGCCCTGCGGCTTGTCGGCAAAAATGTTTTTTGGGAAGTGTCCCAAATCCTCCAAACGTGCTTTGTTCAAGTCAACCTCCAGGAGCTTACTTTCGTAATTCTTAATCTCTCTATCAACAGTTGTTGTATCAATTTGAGTACCTATTCTTGATTTAACTTCCTTAGCAAAAGTTTTATTACTGACCAATTCTTTGATTGCCTCAATAAAAAGCGGCTCAATTTCTGTTTTTTTAAGCATTGCTTTATAAGTACAACTTCTACCTCTAACTGCTCGCTTAGGGCTGCATACATAATAATATACTTCTTTGTATGTACCGTCTTTATTTGTCCATGCGTGCTTATTGGTATACATCGGCCTGCCACGGTCAGGACATTTTAAAATTCCTGATAATAAATGAACACGATCTTTGCCTACTTTTGATGGCTGCTTTATCCCTGTTTCTATTCGTTTTTCACGAACCTTTTTGTTCCTCACTTCAATTTCGGGTACAAAAAAAGAAGCTAGCTGTTTAAGACTAACTCCTTTGTACATTATTAAATTCTATATATAAAAAAGTTGCCTACTCCATTTAGAGCAAACAACGTTTTATAAGTATATTCAGTTAATTATGCTATTTTAAATACTTCATGAAATTCTATTTACAGAATATAAATAATTGGTATATGTTTTAATACTTATTTTGTACATTCGTCTATGAAGCAGGTAATAAACTCTTTCGCACGTTTTGACTGCTTGTCATTGTAATGTTTAGAATACGGATTTAAAAATCCATGCTCGGCATCAAACTCAAGGATAGATAAATGTTGTTTATCTTGAAGTTGGCAAACCATCGCATGAACATCAAAAGAATCTTCCTCCGCAAATAGTAAAAGCGTCGGACAGATAGGATTTATATCGGTATAATCTCTTATACGCGAGCCATAGCAAGCTACAATCCCACTACATAATGAATTTTCACAACATCTCCACGCTATAGTTGCTCCTACACTAAAACCAATAATAAATACATTGTCATATTTATCTTTTAATTGATTGACAAAACTGTTAATTTCTTTATACACTTCAAACCCAACATTCTTCATAAAAAAGTCATATGCTTCTATGGATTGTTCGTAAGAAAACGAAGCTCTATCAATCATATTTGGACAAAAGATATCATAACCCGCTTCCGTGAACTTTTGACATTGCTCTTTTACAAATTGGTTAACTCCATATATCTCATGAAGCACAATAATTGCCTGTTTACTGTTTTCTGATTTCTTATCCAATACTCTAACCTCGCAAAATATAAATGATATGCTAAAAAATATTATATCTACTTAATCATATTAATACATTCCACCAACTTCTTTGAACATCATTTCAAATTTACTGGTTTCAATTTCCTTTGAACTCAGTCCATCGTATTTTGCTTCACGCTTTATTTTGAAATAATTATCAAGTCTTCGCTTATCATTCTTACTGATTTCCGCAGTTACTAGGACATCTATTCACATTAGCTTATTGATAAGAGTAGATTTCCCAACTTCTGATGATCCGATAAACAAAGCCGTTAATCCCGGTTTCAGATACGAAAAGATTTTTTCATCAACCGTATCATCAAGAGCGGAAATAACAATAATATCACTAAAAGCAGCTATACCTTTTACTTCTTGTAGTTTTTTTTTTACAAATCATCACATAAATCAGATTTCGTTAAAACAATTACAGGAGTAGAACCGCTGCTCCACGCAATAGAAAGGTAGCATTCCAATCTGCTTAAGCTGTTCTTTCAAAAGAGCTTTTTCACCTATTTTTCCAACAAGAATCTTTCCATCGCCCTCACCAAACTGCACATTTACGTTGATATGTGTATCGGCATTTTTGTGAGAAAGAAGTACGCACGTCTCCACATGCCTTGAGATGACAATGATGATTGTCGATAGGACCCAATAGTTCCTTATTAAGTAGTCTATTTTTATGTTTTTACTTTATATATGCGGATTCAATTCCAAGTTTTTTAATAAAAATGAAATGGTATTTTACCTATAAATTATCACTATTATCTTCCAAAATCCTTTTTAAACCTCGGAAAGTTTCATCACTGATTACATGTTCTATTCTACATGCATCTTCTTCCGCTATTTCAGGAGATACTTTAACTACAGTAATAAAAAACTCTGTTAAAACTTTATGTTTTTCATAGATATCTTTAGCAACTCTTATGCCTTTCTTTGTTAATTCAATATAACCATTTGAATCTACCGATATATATCCATCGTCTTTAAGTATACCTACTGCACGACTTACACTAGGTTTGCTAAAATTTAATTCCCTTGCTATATCTATAGATCTAACTTGACCATTACGCTTCCTTAAAACTAAAATGGTTTCTAAATACATTTCCCCTGATTCGTACATACATTATACCTCCATACTACTTCGATACAATAATCATATCAAATATTCATAAAAAATACTACATACTTTCATCGGTGGATTAGTTCCATATATTGTGTAGCCTCAAAAAAATTTATGATACGTTGCATATTTAAGTCGCTCCAGCCTCCACTCCATAATACCTTGCCTTGTTCCATAAAAATAAAATAGTTACAGCATTCTGCAATCAATTCTGGATCATGTGTAATAATAAATAGAGTATTTCCCATCGCTCCCAATTTTTGTAAATTTCTTGCAACTTCTTTCATATGACGAAAATCTAATCCACTGGTAGGTTCATCAAAAACCATCATACTCCTCCCAGACACTATGGCACTTGCAATGGCTACACGTTGCTGCTGACCACCAGAAAACGACATTGGATGGCGGTTTTTAAGACCCTGCAAGTTAAGGTCATGCAAAACTTTATTGACTAGTTCTCTATTTTCTTCTGTATCATCCTCCATACTCAGAAGAACTTCATCCATAACTTCCTCTGTAAAAAGCTGATGACTTGGATTTTGCATTACCATGTAGCATTGATTCAATCGCTGCTTTCCTGAAAATATTTTTCTACCAATCTGAAGCTCTCCTGCTGATTTCTTTTCTAATCCACAGAGACAACGAGCAAAGGTTGTTTTTCCAGCTCCATTATTTCCTATTATTCCTACAATACTCCTTTTTGGTATTTTCAGATGATTAATTTCTAGTGTAGGTATTTTTTCATAAGAAAAATGAAAATTAGATAGCTCTAGCATTTCTTTTTCCAATATCTTATCATTGTGATGCTGAAAAGTAATTGGTGCAATAGAACGAAGTCCCATATTATAAATCTCTTTTTGAGGTATATTTTTAAATTCTTCAATTCTTAAGTCTTCAGCAATTTCTCCATTCTTCATATAAATAACTCTATCTGCTAATGCCATTAAATAACTTAAACGGTGTTCTGTAATAATAATTGTTTTTTTCTGTTCCTTCCATAAAGCAATTACCTTTGCTAAGTCTCCAATAGATTTTATGTCTAAATTAGATGATGGTTCGTCTAGAACAAAGATTTTAGGTTCCATCATAGCAGAGGAAGCACAGGCTATTTTTTGTTTTTCTCCTCCTGACAATGCAAAAATGCTACGTCCCATGAGGTAGGAAATTTGAAAATCCGAGACCACCCTTTCCATTCGCTCTGTAATCAAGTCCTCTGAAAGACCTATATTTTCACAACCAAAGGCAAGTTCTGATGTAGTATCCATTGAAAAAAATTGGCTGCGGGGATTTTGAAATACAGACCCTACTAACGGAGCAATATCATATAAGGGTTTTTCTGATATATTTGTATCTTCAATGAGAACAGATCCTTGTAGCTTACCTTCATAATAATTAGGTATAAGTCCATTTATTAACCTAGTTAAGGTTGTTTTGCCACAGCCAGATTCACCACAGATCAGGACTACTTGTCCTTCTGGAATTGTAAGATTTATATTACGCAGTTCATCTCCTGTATTTTCATTCCCATAAGAAAACCAGATACCCTGCAATTTTATCATAACAGTTCCCTCCTTAAAAGACGCCTATTTTACTCAATATACTGAGAATAAACAGTGCTATACATAAAAATATTAAAAATATATCGATAAAATGAAAACCTATTCTGCATATATTAGTTCGATGTACTGGGGCACCCAATCCACGTGTTAATGCCGCCGCAGAAAGTTCTTCTCCAATTTTTATTGAACAAATCATCATAGGAATAAACCTATATTCCAGGATTTTAAATATGTTTTTACCTCCAAATCTAATCCCTCTCATACGCATGGCATCTCCAATAGCGTGGTATTCTTCAATGACTGTTGGAAAGAATCTAAACATAACAGCCAATGGAATCACTATCTTTTTTGTTAAATGAATTTTCTTCATTGCAGCTATAAACTCACTGACACTTGTTGTTTCAACGGTATAATAGCCCATTACCATTCCAGGAAGCAGTCTCGTAATAAATCCGCTGAAAAACAGCAGAATAAAGCCCAATGTCCCTGTCATAACAGGAAGTATAAAATTTTCACATATAAAGAAAAATACATATACTCCTATACAAATATTAGATATTTTCCGTTTTCCAGCAGTAAATAACAGAATAAGAGATATAGCAGCCAGGGCTGGTCTTATTATTAGCATTATTCCATTAATTTGTCCTCCAATTACTAAAATACATATAGTAATTAAGAGAAAAAGCTTTGTTCTAGGATCAAGATTCACCCTTAGATTTTTGCTTGCACTGCTTAAAACCTGCCATTCTATCATGCTATCCCAGCTTTTTTGAAATGTTTTTTAAGTAGAGCTTTTCCTAAGAAACCTCCAATAATTCCGCTAATAAAACATACTGCAAACAACACAGGCAGCATCCAATTAGGATAAAAAGACATATATGCATCAGCATATTCTTGCCCAAAGCTTTTGATAATATGATCATAATGACTCTGACGAATAATGAAAGCAGCAAGATAATTTCCTACATACCAAATACTGAATACACCTGATGTAAGGATACTTTTCTTTGCACTGACATAATTCCCTGACTTTGCAACGATATCCGCCAACAATCCGAAAACAAGTCCAGTAAATAAGCAAAAATAACCCATTCCAGTTAGAAGCATAACTATACCCATTATAATCCCCATTATAGTAATCATGCCGAACTTTCTTGTTTTTGTGAGAAACAGCATAAAAGGTACGCCCCCGACAATAGGGCATAAAATTGCCAATAATGGATGAAAAACTGGTATTAAGCTTAAAAATGACAGTAACATAGTAATTACTAAATAGATTGAAGAATAAATACCTATATTGACTAAATCTTTAGCCTGCGATTTACTTGAATTCATGTTATCTCCTCCTCTTATATTAAATTCTTTCTGTGTTCAGGCTCCAACCTGCACTTTCTCTTTGTAATTCAAAAAGATGATGATATAGACCATTAACTTTTATTAATTCCTCATGGGTACCATGTTCTTGAATCTGACCTTTATTTAAAACAATAATCTGATCACAACTCTCTACAGAACGAAGCCTATGAGCAATAATTAGAACTGTTTTATTTTTTACCAATCTTCCAATAGCTTCTTGAATTAAGGTTTCATTTTCAGGATCTAAGCTGGCAGTAGCTTCATCTAGCAGAATAATGGGTGCATCTTTTAAGAAAGCACGAGCAATAGAAATCCTTTGTCGTTCGCCACCAGAAAGTGTTTTTCCATTTTCACCAATGATAGTTTCATAGCCCTCAGGCAGCTTTTGTATAAAATCTTCACATTGTGCAAGACCTGCGGCACAATAAATTTCTTCTTCAGTGGCATCTTTTTTACCTATTTTTATATTGTTATAAATAGTATCATTGAACAATACTACATCCTGAAATACAATAGAGAAATAATTAAGCAATGTTTCTGGATCAATTTCATTGATATTTTTACCATCGATTATAACTCTACCTTCAGGTACATCCCAAAAACGGCAGGCCAATTTACTTAGTGTACTCTTACCGCATCCAGAAGGTCCTACCAAAGCAGTAATTTCACCTTGTTTTGCTATAAAGCTTACATTCTTTATTACGTCTTGTCCTTCATAGTAGGCAAATGAAACACTATCAAATACAATATCATACTGATTTATATTTACATCTGTTCTTCCAGTCTGAGGGCAATAATTTTCAATATCTCGAATCCTGGAAGCACTTACCAAAGAGTAGAAAAATTCACCCGTACGGAAAATTATATTAGTAAGAGGATCATATATTTGAGATGCAATAAATAAAAATAGTAAGAAAGTATAAATTGAAACCTCTTGCTTTGTCAATAGTGCAGCCCCAGTAATAATAACTAAGGCCATTCCTATACGAAGAACATTATAAGCAAGGGAAATAAAAATACCCATAACAACTTCATATAGCAATGATGTACGAACAACCTTACGTACTTTTCCTTCCAGAGAATTACGATATTCACTAGCTTTAGGTGATGCATACATTAGCTTCATATTATCTAAAAACTCTTGTAACCCATCACTCACTGATAATTTTGCGTTTCTATTTTTCCAGTTAACAGAATTACTAACTTTATAGCTGGCTGCCAATATTATAAATGCAACTGGTAAACAGATAAACATAGAAATGGTAAGCTTCCAGTTAAAGAAGAATAAAATTATGACTACAAATAGACTAGATATAATACCTCCAAAAAGAGAAGGAATATCATTAGCTAATGTATGCTCTAAAGTAGCTGTATCATTCATCAAGGTACTGGTTAAATCGCTTAAATCCTTTTCTCCAAAATAAGAAAGTGGTAGTTTTCGAAGTTTTTCGGCTAATGAAATTCTCGTGTTTGCACTTTCTTCATAAGCAGTACGATAGGTCTTTTCATAGTTAAGTCTATAAATAGAGTAAATTAATACTAATAAAATCAAAGCAATACTCCAACAAAAAAATAGGTTTGGTGTGTTAGGTCTTTCACCCCAATAATGGGATAGAAGTCCTGATGCCACAAGAAAAAGAAGAATCGTTGGAAATAAAACACTCAAATTATGTAAAGTAGCAGTAAAAATACTTAGTTTAACATTTTTAATTCCTCTATCCGTTAAGGAAAAAATCTCTTTCAGCTTTTTTAACATTCTACTTTCCTCCAATTCTCCAAGCAGTGCTTGCATTATATTCCTTGTACATATGAGCATACATTCCATTTTGATCCAAAAGTTCCTGATGATTTCCTTGTTCTTCTAATTTCCCATCTTTTAAAACAATAATATTGTCTGCCTTTGTAACAGTAGAAAGACGGTGGGCAATCATGATAACAGTTTTACCCTCAACTAAAGCTTCTAAGGCTTTTAAAATCAAATATTCATTTTCAGGATCAGCAAAGGATGTTGCCTCATCTAAAAGAATTACAGGAGCATCTTGTAAAATTGCCCTTGCCAAAGCAATTCTTTGCTGTTCTCCTCCTGAAAGATAAATACCATCTGTTCCTATGACAGTATGAATCCCTTGAGGCAACTTTTCTAGTATGTCGTCACATTGTGCCTCATGGAGAGCTTCTAAAATCTCTTTTTCTGTTGCATCTCTTTTACAGAAAGCAACATTATCAGCTATACTCATTTTTAAAAGACTTGTCTCCTGAAACACAAAACTAAACTGTTTCATCCATGATGGATAATCCAAAGTTTTGAGTTCTTTTCCACCAATGAAAATTTGTCCTTCATAGTCGTCCCAAAATCTAGCAATTAGATTTACAACTGTGGATTTTCCACTCCCAGAAGGACCTACGAGGGCAGTAACCGCCTTTGCCTTTGCCGTAAACGATAAACCGTTCAATGCTTTTTCAGTTCCTTCTTTATAACGAAAAGAAATATTACAAAACTCTATCTGAAAGTTTTCTACTGTTTCTGATGCAGAATGAAAATTTTGCTCTGGAAACTCTAAAATCTTTTCAATAGAATCTAGGGCCTGAGTTGTCATCATCATATTTGAAGAACTGTTCATAATACGCATAAGTAAGACTGATACCAGCGGAGTAAATACAATAAAGAAAATTAAACTATGGAGCACCTTCTCCGCATTAGCAGAGATATTGTATAAGATGATTCCAATAGGAACCAAAACAAAAAATAGGCCGTTTACTGCAGTAATGTAAATACTCATAGGTTCCTTCATAGACATTACATAATCCACAGAAAATCTTTTATAATTCATAATGGATTTATGAAACTGTTTAAAAGAGTGAACTGTCTGCCCAAATACCTTTACAACACTAATTCCTCTTACATATTCAACACCTGCAGACCCCATGTCACTTAATGCAGTCTGATAATTATCAATAAAACCTCTGCTTTCTCCCTTTAACATCATATATAGTGAAATAAATCCAATCATGATTGGTATTAAACATATTAAAGACATACGCCAGTCAAAATAAAACATACTAATGAGAAATGCAATGGGCATAATCATTGACTGAGTTGCATCAGGCATTTGATGAGCAACAAAATTCTCTATATTCTCTACGCTTTTTTCGATAGTCTTACGTATTTCTCCACTGGCATTTTCTGAAAAGTATCCAAGTGGTAGCTTCTCCAAATGACGAATTAATTGAATTCGAACTTTTGACATCATATTGAATGCTGTTAAATGAGATAACATAAGACCTAAACCATAGGTTCCAAAGGCCATAGAAGTAATCTTAAGAGCCTGCCATCCGTAATGTGTTAATTCATGTGCTTGTACCTCCTGCCCACAAAGTAAAATGCTATTGGCTACTTTATAAATATAAATATAAGTACCAATAGTAATTACCCCACTAATAGCTGTAAATATCCAAGATAGGATCATTGAAATTTTAAAATTTCCAGCATAGTCCATGAGCCGTACTATTAGATTTTTCTTTTTCAAATTCATTCCCCCATTTTAATCTTTATTTTGGTATGATAGTATGATAGAATAATATGAGTTAGTCATGTCTAACCTAATATAACATTAAGAATAGCATACTTGATAAAGATCCTCAATTGCTTAGCAATAATTGAGGACCTACACCGAAAAAACGAGGATAATCTCCGAAAGAAGGGAGGAATTTAAGGCATGAAGAACATGTTAGAAGAGCTTTTTTTGCCCTACACGTCACAACTTGGTATGCAGAAATCAGAAGATAATTTATATAAGAATAGTGGCAATACTTTTTACTGTGATACAGAAATTGGTAAGGGGTTCTGTTGGATATACTCATTTGATAATAAGTTTTCACTTTCAGTTTATGATTTTGAAATCAAAGAAAGAATTAGACCAAAATACGATCATCCGGAATTTTTTACAATAGGCTTACTCAATGAGTCAACAGCACAGTATGTCTTAGAAAGTACCAAACCAACTGGTCAAATTATTAGCTATACCAGACCTGAAGGAACCTTCTGTGAAACATTTACAAAAGGTACCCATGCAAACAGTTTTGGATTGACCTTTTCTCCTGACTTTCTAAAGTCTTTATCAAGAAACTTTCACTTTGATTATTCTTTTTTGGTACGAAGCTGTTTTGATCTGCAACATAGTTGCCTTATTAAAGATGTGGAGTTTATTTTAAAGCAAATTTTTTCTGCTGAACCTTCACAAAAATGTGCCGCTATGTATTATGAAGGAAAAGTAATGGAGTTATTATCTATGCTGATTCAATGGCAGGCTGAAAATAAAAAATATGCCCCTAATGAAATTAGCAGCTCAGATTTAGACAGTCTTAATGAAGTCATCGCCTACATAACAAAGCATTATGAAAAGAAAATTTCTATAAATGATTTAGCAAATATAGCTTTTATGGGAAGAAATAAACTATCTTATATTTTCAAGCTAAAATATGGGGTTTCTATTATGGAATACCTGCGTACAATCAGAATTGAACAAGCAAAGGATATCTTAATTAATACCTCCTTGCCTATTCAATCTGTTTCTGCTATGGTAGGGTATAAAAATCAAGGTAGTTTTGCTGAAAGGTTTAAAATGGATACAGGGATGTCTCCAACGGAATACAGAAGATTACTATATCATTCAACAACCATCAATATCAAGAGAGATAGCTACTCTAGAGAAGTCAAACATATGTGACGCAGACCTCTGAAAACTTTCTCTGAATAATGCTGTGGTTTTCTTAAATTGCTAATAATTATATAAATGATACAATAAGAATGTACGAAAGTGATCATTTAAGAATGTAGTAACTGTAAAAATAATATATAATTATCTCTGTAAATATAGGAGGTAATTATGATTATAAAAAATGATGTTTATACAAATTTAACTATTAATACATTAGATGATCTTAAAAAACTAAAACCCTTTGTGGAGGGAAGTAATTTGAAAGTAAATAAAACTCAAATAGCAAGAGAGTTAGGAGTTGATGCCCGTACTGTTAGTAAATTTATTAATGGATATACAAAGCCTACTAAGAGAAATAGAAAATCTAAAATTGATGATTTTTATGAAATAATTAAAGAACTTTTAAGTAAGGAATCTATACAAATATTTTATTACAAAAGGGTACTCTGGCAATTTTTAAAGGATAACTATAATCTAAATTGTGCAGAATCATCATTTAGGAGATATATTTCAAAGCATGAAGAGTTTAATAATTATTTTAAAAAAAGAAGAAAAAACTATGATTCAAGCATTGCTCCTATGAGATATGAAACTAAAATAGGTCAACAAGCACAAATAGACTGGAAAGAAAATATGGAATTTGTTTTAAAAGATGGTCAAATTATTAAAATTAATATATTTGTTATAATACTGTCTTATTCTAGATTTAGAATTTACAGACTATCTCTTAGTAAAACTCAGGATATACTTTTTTCATTCTTAAATGGAGGCTTTGAAATATTTGGAGGTGTACCAAAAGAATTATTAACAGATAATATGAAAACTGTTATGGATGAACCTAGAACTAACTATTCTAAAGGCAAAATAAATAATAAATTTAAGCAATTTGCTGATGACTACAATTTTAAAGTTTGTCCTTGTATAGCCGGTAGGCCTAATACCAAAGCTAAGGTAGAGGCTCCAATGAAACTATTAGATGAAATACTTGCCTACAATGGAATGTTGAATTATAGTGAATTAAATCAGCTTATAGCTAAATTAAATAATAGAATAAATAGTACATGCCATTCGGCAACTGGTAAAATTCCTGTATTGCACTTAAAAAAAGAAAAAGATTTCTTATCTGAACTTCCCACAGTAAAAATAAGAAACCTTTATACAATAAAAGCAACATCTGTAACTGTTAATCCTCAAAGTATGATTAACTATAAATCAAATCAATATTCTGTACCACCAGAGTATATTGGTAAAAGATTAAAGCTACAAACATATGATAATCAATTATATATTCATTATAACACAGATTTGATAACTATTCATGAAATTAAAAATCAAAAGCTTAATTATCATCATGAACATTATGTAGCTATTAGTTCTTTAACCTTAAAGCATTCAGCTGAAAAAGTAGAAGAAATTGCTAAAAATAATTTAGAAATGATAGGAGCGATATATAAAAATGAATAGTTCATATACTCAATTAATAAATAATTTAGGATATTTAAAGTTAAATCAAATGGTCACACATTTAGATGATGTAATAAATTTCATTAATAGAAATAATATTTCTTTTGTAGAAGGGCTTACTAAACTTACCTCACATGAAATAGATTTTAAAGAAGCAAATATGATACGTTCTATGGTAAAGGTAGGAGCTTTTCCTCATAGAAAAGAAGTAAAAGATTTTGACTTTGAATTTCAACCAAGTATTAATAAAAAACAAATATTAGATTTCACTACTTTAAGATTCTTAGAGTTAAAAGAAAATATAGTGTTTTTAGGCTCAAGTGGGGTTGGGAAAACCCACTTGGCTACCTCAATAGGTATAGCTGCTGCTAAAAAAAGATATAGTACTTATTTTATAAAATGTCATGATTTACTTCAGCAACTAAAAAAAGCGAAGCTAGAGAATAGGCTTGATGCTAGATTAAAACATTTTACAAAATACAAGCTATTAATTATTGATGAATTAGGTTATTTACCTATCAATAAAGATGATTCAAAGTTATTTTTCCAACTCATAGATATGAGATATGAGAAAAAAAGCACTATTCTTACAACAAATATAAATTTTAATAACTGGGATGAAGTTTTTTATGATGCAGTAATAGCTAATGCAATTTTAGATAGAATTTTACATCATGCTCATATTATATCTATTAGTGGAAAATCATATAGATTGAAAGATCATTTTGATCAAGAGAATGAATAAAAACCTACATTCTTAAATGAGCAAAAGTTTACA
>NZ_WSFU01000146.1 GCF_016820635.1 Anaeromonas gelatinilytica
TTTCTCCCTGGCCTAATTATATTAAGAACAAAAATAAACCCCTTAAAATTGAATCTGAGAGGTCGAATTTTGCTACTTTTCTATCTTAATCTTCTGTCCTGGGTAAATAAGATTAGGATTCTTAATATTATTATCTTTTACCAATTTATTTACAGAGGTATTATATTTTTTAGCAATTTTACTTAAATTATCTCCTGATTTAACTTTATAAGTAATAATATCTTTTATCTTGCCATTAATTTTTAATTTATCTCCAGGATAAATTAAATTAGGATTTTTTATATTATTTTTCTTAACTAAATCACTTACACTTGTTTTATGTTTTGCTGCGATTTCTGATAATGTATCACCAGATTTAACAGTGTATATTATTTCTTTATTATTCTTAGGTTTTTCTACTTTTTCAGTTTTAAAAAATCCATTTAAACCGTTTATTTTTATTGTATTAGTATAATTTTTATAAGATATATTCATATCTACTCGGCCACTTATTCCCCTTACTGATCCTTTACTACTATACTGCCATAATCCAAAATTTCCATTCCATGAAGCTTTATTTCTCCATTCAGCTAACCATATATCATATTTTTTCAATCTGCTATAATCTAGTTTTGATGTTAACCAATGCTTATTCGCATATATACCTACATAATACCCTGCTTTTTCTAATTTATCGCAAAAAGCTATAGCCATATCAGTTAATTCTTTTTTACCTATCTTACCTTGATTTTCATTATCTTCTATATCAAGATAAATAGGATATTCAAATTTCTTTCCTTTTAGCATTGATAAAAAGAAATCAGCTTCCTGTAGCATTTCTTTCATGTTTCTAGCATAACAATAATGATATACTCCTACAGGAATATTATATCTTTTACACTCATTATAGTTTCTTCCAAATTGTTCATCTACACCTTTATTGATAAAACCTGATGTATTTCTTCCATAACTGGACCTTAGTATAGCAAAGTCTACACCATCATCTTTTGTAGCTTTCCAATTTATTACTCCTTGATGTTTTGATACATCTATTCCTTTAGCCATTATTTTCCCTCCTTATTTTCTTTAAGCTGAAATAATATATCCTTTAGTTGTTCTGGAAAAGGAAAGTCTAATTTTGCAGCATTCTCCATAATTGATATCCCTTCCATTGCAAAATAATAGAATATAACCATACTCCTTGTAGTTCCTGGAGCATTAAGCATTCTATCTATTACTACTGCCACAGCAACCATAATTAATATCATCATTTTCTTTTTAGTAATACCTACATAGGCTTTTTCACTATCTAGCTCTTTCCTTTTTCCTCCACATATAATACCTGTAATGAAGTCTAATGTCATAAAACTTAATAATGCTACAAACATAACGTCTAACCCTCCCCACAGGTAATTAATGCATGCTCCAAATCCTGCTGATATTATACTTAACACTTTATCCCACTTCATTTACTTATCCTCCTTATTTTTGTATTTAAAAAAACACCCTTCTTAGGTGTTTATATCTGCGGTGTTGATATAATCATATCTTTTTCTTTTGTTGTTATTCTTCCTTTTGTTACTTGTCCTTCTAGGTATGTTTCATCTAATTTCTTCATTATCCACATGTTTAAGAAAAAACTGTAAAACACTAGAATTCACCTCCTAACATCATTAAAATCATATTTTCTAGCTGATCTATTCTTTCTTCTTGGGTGGGCTCCTTAGGTTTATTATTTATCGTGTCTATTTCTTCTTGTGTCATATCTTCAACCCATTCACCATTAATCCACCTTGCCCGATATAATCCATTTGGTGGCATTACATCTATAAGATTATCTGCATCATTATCTTTATCCGCTACTACAGTTTCAATAAAGTAGCCTTGTTCATCAATTTTAAATTTAAACACTTTATTATTCCCTCCTTAAAAATCAGTTTGAAAAAACGAACTAAGATATAATCCAATATCTTTTGAAGATATTTCTTCAGAAATTGGCGGCCTTATCATAACCACACCAGCTTGACTAATAATAATTCCTATATAACATCTATAAGGATATGTGCTCCCGCTATAAGCTACTAGCATATGAGGCGTAATTGGTCGATAACCCGTGGGTAGAACGGCAATTATAGTCCCTTTATCCGTAGTTCCTATATCATTGATAACAGCTCTAACAAATACCTGTCCTAAGTCATTCTTATGAATATAAAAATCACCAGTCCATCCATTTTGCAGTGGTAATACATCTGCTGACTTCATACCTTTATTTGCTTTTTTATTTAGTTCTTGTTGAAATTCTAAATTACTTACTGCACCTTTAACTCCAACATAGCCACACAGCTCTGATTCTCTCATGTCGGTTATATTATTTTGAGTTATAACAGTAGCTGCCTTAGCGATATATATATCCGCAAGTACTAAATCAAATTGTTCAGTAGTTTCTAATCTCGCTGGTGCAACAGGAGTGAGAGCAGGGGTGCCCTTTATTATAATTGTATTTATACTTCTCCCATATTTGTCGTATCTTAATACAATTCTATCTATCCTATTTAACTCTCCATCGGCTGTATCTAATGTTATAATTTCTTCTTCATCATTCATGTAGTAATGCCCAAATATCATTGCACTTCCAATATTAATTTGAACCTGCATATTTTGATATGGTATTACTTCTAAATTTCCTTCTTCTGACTTCAAACCCGTAGTAATTCCTATACCAAACGCTTCTGCTATATCTGAAGCTAAGTATTTTCTATCACCATTGATAGAATTGAAAAATCCAAATTTTTTAGCCATTTAATCACATCCTTTTTAGTTTATCTAAGATAGTAGGTATTTTGTCTCCTAAAGTTGGTACTATCTCAATTTTCCCATTCTCATATATTTCTGATACCTCAGTAATTCTTGAGTTAACTATTACATTCCACTTCTTGTCCATAATTGTAACTATATCCCCTAAGTCATAGTCTTCCTTGTAGATATAGTTATTTGAAATTATCTTTCCTTCAAAAGTTTGTATATCCTTATACTCTGATAATTTCTCTAGACCCCTTTGTTTTAGAAGATTAATATACTCTGTACCTGACATAGTCACATCATCAACGGTTTGTTGTATATCCCTTGCATCTACATATAACTCATATCTATCTAAACCACTATAAGAATCATTAACCTCTGTAGTTTGTCTTGCACTTCCTTCTCCTTCACCAGCAACCAAAGCAGTAGTCCTTAGATCATATCCACTGTCGGTATAGTCCTGTTCGTATAAATTGTCATATTCCCTACTAAAAACAACTGGTGAGTTGATATCTTGATTGATAGTTCTATCTTTGCCTTTGTATGTTTCAAAATAATGCTTTAAATTTTCCAAATCTGTTCTAATAAAAAATCCTATGTCACTTGTTTCAGATAAAATTGATATCTCCTCTAGTAAGTTTCCATAGGACTTCTGATAATTTATTTTTTCCTGGAAGCCTTTTAATTGACCTAGTTCTATAGGTAGTTTTCTTTCTATAGTAGTATTAATACAATTTCTATCTACTACAGACCTCATAATCAATTCTACTTCTTTATTGTTGCGTTGTTCTGTAGAATACATTATTCTTCTATCTAGTATAGAAGTCATAAACCGGCCATTTATTTTTATATTCTCCTGCCCTTGATTGTCTACAGATAAGTTTCTATACTCTATTTTCCCTACTTCATCACTGCCTTGAATCCATATAATATTATCTCTTAAAAGAGTTTTAATGTTATGATCTGTTACAGGGCAATGCAATTCAAATTTGCCACTTTCATGATACTTTCTTATCCATTGTAAGGATGTAAACTTATCTATAGTATCAATGAAATTTAGGTTCTTATCAAATACATATATCTCCACCTATTACACCCCCAGATACTTAGGAGTATAGAATACTCTACACTCTAGAGTATTTATTCCACTTTCAGCTCCATATTTTATAAGATTTATACCAGGCTTAAGTTGCAACCAAGTAGAATTAAGAAAATCTAAATATTGATGTGCTTTCTCTCCATTCAGATAAATATTCTTATTCCCATATTCTGTGATTATCTCTAGTGTATCTCCAGCTTTTAGGATTTTATTTATCCTTAACAATTCATATGTTTCCATGTTTTGAATAAATGGTTTAACAACGTCGGCACTAGCTCTAAATAGTACTCTTAAAGGAGTATCTACATCTCCTATATTATCTATTTCTACAATTTGATTTAACAGTCTATACCCGAATTCTATACCTTCGCCTGTTCCGAATCCTGATTGAAATTCTTCAAAAGGTTCCCCTGTCTCTATCCAGTAGTTTGGAGTTTGCTCTGTGGAAAAAGGAAATTCTAGATTAGGTATCCATGTAACTAGGTCAGTACTATCTTCCTCTAAATCTTTCCAGAATGGGTCTGGGCAATATAACTGTATTAATCCAGGTTGCATGGTGTCTTTAAAATTTCTATTATTCTCTGGAAACGCTGGGGCTATTTCAGATATCGCTTTTATCTCTCTTGTAATGTTCCCAAATTCATATATCAACCTTCCTTGTTCTAATTTAGGATTAAATATTTTTAGTAATTTTTGTCTTTTATTCGCAATATCAACTTCATTTTCCCCTAACACCATAATTTCAATAGATAGACTTCTGGGTTCTAAATTATTACTTGTATATGTCACTCCATCCTGGCAGGGTGACATATGAGTATGGATATTAGTTTTTACTGCTCCTGTGCCTTCAATTTTAGTCAATATAAAAGGGCTTTCTTCTCCTAATTCTACTGAAAGTCCTTGACTATTTATAAATGTTATTTTTTCCATACTATAACCCCCATTCCAAGGCTAATTGTCTTAATACTTGAAGATTTTTCCTTGATATTTCTGATGGATTTAATGGTTCTGGAGAATATATATTAATATTTTGAGTTATATTACTTCCTTCATCAGTTATTCTTTTTGTAGGAATAATTTTTTGAGCATTATCTTTAGATAAAATGACATTTAAAGTTGATGCCATGATGTCACTTAATTTTTCTATTGGTAATACTGCTTCTGGGCCTGCTTCACCTACACCTTGATTTCCAAATATGAATGGTTTATTAAATATTGCACCTTCTGCGTTCCATTTAATTTTAGGTACAGATGGAGGTTTTATAGAAAACTTACCGCTTATTGATAATTTTGGCAACTTAGGAAGTTTTGGAGGTTTTATATCAGGTAATTTAAGGTCAAAATCAAAAAACTCTTTAATTTTATCTACAGCTTTTCCTGTCTGTGTTTTTATACTGCCTAAGTTTTTATTTGCTCTTGTTGATAAATTGTCATAAATTTTATCCCAACGTTTCTTAGCGGGTTCTAACTTCTTGTCTATTTTAATATTCAAGTCATCTAAATAGTCATTAAAGTCTTTTGTCATATCATCTAATTTATTCCCTATAGTTGTACCCAAAGTTCGCCATCTACTTTTTACTTCACCAGTTTCCCAGTCTACATAATCAACGTGTTCTTCTGCTTGCTTCTTAGCTTCATCTACTATTTTATCGTGCCTTGTTTCTGCTTGCTTGATTGCATTTTCTTTAGTTCTTTCTGCATCTTCTATTATTTTATCAGCTTCTTCATCAGTTATAGCATTTGTTTCATCACGTTGCCTAATAGCCCATGCTACAGTTTCATCATATTTCTTATTTGCTTCCTCACGTGCTCCATCTGTAGCTTTTTTACTATTTTGGACAACCTCCGCCGCTTGCCTTGCAGTAATATCACCAGATTGAGCTTTCATTTTTTCTAAGATTGCTTTTGATTCAACTTCCGACTTTGATAATAATTCTACTGCACCAGTTGTCATTTCTTCTTGCAATTGTAATATTAAATCTCTTTCACTTTCTTTTAAGGGCCTCTTTGCTTCTTTTGCTCTAGTTAATATTTCCATAATTCTATCTTGATTCTGTTGTGCTTTTTCTTGTTCTTTCTCATGACCTTCTTCCATTCTTTCCAAAATTCTTGCCTCTTCTTCGGTTGTTAAAGCAGCAGTATTAGCAAAATGTTCTCTTGCTTTTGTCATTTCTTCCTCATGTCTCTCATCTATTTTAGTTAAAATAGTATCTGTCATTTTTCCATAAGTTTCTTCCAATTTTTTAGAACTTTCTTCTGTAATAATCTCTTGACTCCAAGCTAATTCATTTAATTTTAATGTAGCTTTATCATTTAAGTCCATATAACTTTGTACAGCTTTTTGAGTTGATTCTGATACCTTATTTCCATACAATTCAATTGTTGGAATACTATCTTTTTGCATATGCTTATTCAAAGCTATTCCACCTGCTGTAACCGCCGCTATACCTCCTATAGTCCAACCTATTGGGCCACTTAATAGTGTTATTCCTTTAGCTAGTCCTGCCATTGCAGGTGTACTCGCAACCGCTGTGCCTTTAGCTACTGTCATTGCACCTGAAAACAATTTAAATCCTTTAGTCCCAAGACTAACAATCTTTCCTAATTTACTACCAATCGATAATACTGGTCCTATAGCAGCTACTAAAAATCCTAGTTTAACAATGGTTTCTTGAGTACTTTTGTCTAAATTAGAAAACTTTTCTACCCATTCACTTATTTTCTTCATAGCTTTTTCAATCATTGGAATAAGAATTTTAGATAACTGAATACCTACTTCTTGTAATTGAGATACCAGCTTCTTTAATCTACCTTTCAGATTATCATCCATGATATCCGCCATTTTTTTAGCAGCACCAGTAGAATTATTAATTGATCCTTGTAATTTATTAAAATCACCTTCACTAGCATTTACTACTGCTAAAAATCCACTCATAGCTTCTTGTCCTGCTATTTGCGCTCCATAAAAAGCTTGTTGTTCTGGTGTTAAATCTTTAAATTTATTTCTTAAATCTTTCATTACTTGACTTAAAGGTTTCATTTTGCCTTCGGAATCTGTCATTGATATACCTAATTTTTTCATAGCAGTACCGGATTCTTTTGTAGGCTTAATTAGTCTAGTGAGCATACTTCTCATAGCAGTACCAGCTTGTGAACCTTTAATACCAGCATTTGCCATCAGGCCTATTCCTAAAGCAGTATCCTCTATGGTATACCCTAATGAACCTGCTAATGGTGCAACATATTTAAATGTTTCTCCCATTATTCCTACATTAGTATTAGAATTACTACTTGCAGCTGCTAAAACATCTGCAAATCTTGCAGATTCTTCTGCTTTCATTCCAAAAGCTGTCATACTATCAGTTACTATATCGGATACAGTAGCTAAATCCTCCCCAGAAGCTGCAGCTAGATGCATTACTCCATCTAATCCACCAATAATTTGTGTAGTATCCCATCCAGCCATAGCCATATATTTCATTGCTTGAGCTGACTCACTAGCAGAATACTTTGTTGTTTTTCCCATGAGTCTAGCTTTATCACTCATTTGTTTTAATTGTGAGCCAGTAGCACCAGATATAGCTTGAACTTCACTCATTGAACCTTCAAAATCTGCTCCTACTTTGAGTGCTGCAGCTCCCATTCCTATAATAGGCAAAGTAACTTTAGTTGTCATTTGTTTACCTACTTTGCCCACCGTTTTTCCAGCTTTTCCAAGTCTACTAGCAAAACCTTTCATATCTTTGTCAGCTTTACTTAATCCTGCTTGATATTTTTTTGTGTCTAGTATTAATTCACTATAAACACTACCTGCATTAATAGCCATATTATCACCTACTTTAATAATACTTTACTCAATTCATCTTTTGAGACTCTTGTAAATACCCTTTATATCAAGGCATATTGGAATCTGCTTCTACCTATACACCACTCATGAAATCGCTCTAAATAAAAAAACACCCTTTAAAAGAGTGTTTAATTAATTATTCTCCACTTTCCCACCATTCGGCTTCTTCTAGTTTAAAATCATATTCAATATATAACTTTGTTCCATCTTCTTTTTTAGCTGTTACTTCTAATCCTAATAATTCATAATCATTTGGGTCTTGTGTTTCAGGTCCAAAACTATCAAACTTGGGTGAAGTTTCTCCAGGCATTACTGTATCAAAATTACTTAGACTAACCTTTTCATTTTTATCTTTTAATAAAACGTTCAGTTCATATGCTACTATTGGATATTCAGAATTATTTGTATAAGTTGCATCCATATACACAGTACCTATACTATCTGGCTTTCGAATTGTTATATCTGCTTCCAATTCATCTGGATGAATTGGAATTTCCTCTTCTTTTTCTTCAGTTTCCTTTTGTGTTTTATTCTCTTTTGTTTGGCTTTCTGTTTTAGATTCATCTTCTGAATTACTACTTGTAGTGCTACTTTCAGTATCTGTCATGGCAACACCAGCAACAAATAATACAAAACAAATTGCCATAGACACCAAAACTCTCTTTTTTTCTTTCTTTTTAATAATATAAATAATTAAGAAAATTAAAGATACAAAAAAGCCAACAAAACCAATTAAACTTAAAAACGTATTCATGTATAATACCCCCTATGTATTTTATAGGAATATTATACCATAATTAGCTATGAGCTTGCATAAATTTTATAATATCTTTATTATTTCTATCTTTTTTTACATTCTCTTTCCATTTTATTCTATTCCATTTAACTTTTCCTTCTTTATCTATAGCTTCACTCCATAAATAAAAAGCTACTTCATCAAAGCAATATGCTAAATAATCATCATCAATATTCAAAATTTCACTAGGTTTACATTTATAATGTTTCGACATCTCTATTATCTGTGCCATCTTCCTCGTCTTCACGAAAGGATTCTAACTTCTTACCCTCACTTATAGCCCAATCAAATATAACCTCCATTTGATTGTCTGTAATATAGTCTTTCATCTCATCATAAGTAGGCTCTACCATCACAGCTCTACAATAGAGCTCATAAGTTTGCCCTAGTTCCTTTAAATTAGTATTTCGCTTCTCTGTGGATAATCCAGCCATTTTAGTTGCTATTGACATTAGTGTGTTAGGTATCTTACCTTGCGAAGCCATAACCATTAGATTAGGTTTCTTAACTCTTATATTTACAGTTCCTTCATTATTAAAGTTAGGTATCTCTAGTATAGTTGTAGACATTTCTTTTAGTTCTTTTATATTTAATATTTCACTCATTTATATTCCTCCTTAATATTAAAAGCTACCTGACTATGCAGGTAGCTGATCTAAAAACTCAATAGATACTGGACTTTCATCTTTTTCAGGTCTACTCTTTGCAGTTAACTCTGGTGCAAAGAATTCTCCATCTTGCAAACTATAGTTTACTGGCGTACCTTTGCAATGCTTATATCCAAATTTAACATAACTTAAAGTACCTCCATTGACGTCCTTTTCTTCTGTATATATATAAGTAGTAAATAATTTTCTTGATACAGGTGAGCCAACTGGTGGACCATCATATCCTAATAATTTTGCTGTATCAGTACTATCAAATTTCAATGTTCCACCATCTACAAGTGCTAAAACTTCAGCAACCATAGTGGCATTTACAAGCTTAATATCATATCCCATAACAATATCTTCTGTATTGTTTTGAGCTTTGATTACATTCTTAATTCTAAGAGGTTTTTCTTCTCCTTCTGATACATAAGCTGTTACTTCTGCTTCGCTCGCTACATCAGTAAGCATATAAGTCTTAGGAGTTGTTTCTTCTGTTACTATTTCAACCTTAACTATATTTGCCAAAGGAAATTCATTCATAATTTCATTTGCCATTTCTATCCCTCCAATTTTTTCATTAATTGATACTCTATACTTAAAGTATAGGCTTTTTTACTATCATCAGTAATAACAGGAGTTTCATTTCCTGTTTTTCTGATAAAATTTAACTCTTTCATTGCTGCTTTTATTTCTTTCATATAAGGACTTATAGATATATAACTATTATCTGGTACTAGAACTATAATATCTATAATCTTATATCCTGTTTTATTGCTATTAAAATAAGGTACTTGTGAGTTTTCTTTAATTACACAGTACCTTTCTATACATTCTCCAAGATGTTTTCCAGGAGGATAGGGATTTAATCCTTTTTCTTTTAATTTATCATAAATTTTCTTCCACATCATTTCACCAACTTTTGATATCCTTTTAATACTTTAGATACATTATTTTGAAGTGTTGGAGCTAATATTGCATATTTTTTCTCCATAGCTAATTCTAAATATGGAAAATATTCAGTTCCCCCACTAAGTATAATTTTGGCTTTACTTCCTTGCCATCCAAAATCTCCTCTGATACTATTTCTAGCATTGGAAGTTCTATCGGTCCATGGAGCATTTCTTTTTGTAGCGCCTTCCATTCTTTTTGCTTCCGTATCAGCATATAAGCCTATAGCTGCTCTAGTCTTAACTAATGCTTTCATAGGATTAAAGTTGTTTTTTATCTTTATACTCATGCAATCACTTCCAGTTCCCCTTGCTTACATATGCCCATATAAGACTTAATAAAGGATACCTTATATATTTTATTATCAACCTTAAAAGTATCACCTTCTATAATATCTGTTTCATTTAAAGCTAGTAATTTAGTAACTACTACTCCAATATAACTAACACCTTCATCTGTCACTATTTGCTTGCTACCCTTTTTATCATATAGAGTCACAATAGCATTTATAGTTTTAGTAGTTGAAGTAGTACCACCATAACCATCAGGAATAGTAACTTTTCTTTCAATGATAATATCTACAGGATTAGTATTAATAAGCTTTTCAATATACTTTTTATAATACTTAGTATTCATCAGCTCTAGTCACCACCCCTGTTAAATTAGTTCTATATTTGCTAGCAAGTGTTAAAAAGTGATTTTTAGGTGAAGGTATAGTTATATCTCCTAGCTTTATTTCTTCTATACCTGATTTAGTTATACATAATTCTCTAGCTAAACTATTTAAGGTTTGTGATATTTCTAATGAATTAATTTTTTCTTGTAAGTATGCATCATCAAAGTAAGGATAATTATACTCATTTATCATATCTTTTAATTTTTCTAAGTCAGTCATACCTATTCACCCTTTAATGCTAAAATAAGTTCATCCTTTTTCATAAAAGAATATCCTTCTATATCTCTTTCTACAGCTAGAGCTTTTAGTTCATCTACTTTTAATTCATCATAATTAATTTCTTTTTCTATATATTCTTTATAACCTTGTGATTTATATATTACTTCATAGGCTCTTTCTGTAGCATGTATTATTTTATTATCTTTTATATACTTAGGCACATTATCAACTCCTTAAATAAATATTAAAGAGGGGTTAAATCCCCTCATATTATGCTATAACAAAACCTTCTGGTCTTAATACTCCAAATGCTTGTTCTTTTATAGGTAAGAATCCTATTCTCATAGTAGCTTTAATAGCTATCATATCATTTTCTGCTAATGATAAAGGCTTATCATCTGCCATTGTAATAGTATTAAGAGTAGCTTCTTTTAATATTTCATACTCGATACCCTGTCTTATTCCTACTAAAGAATAATCCCAGTTACCAGTAATTAATTCTGCTTTAGTTTTATCCCATCCACCATTTCTAACAAATTCAATTGGATTGTTATAGAATTCATTCTGTCCTACTCCTGGTACAAATAATTGATTTCCATTTGAGTCTCTTAATTTTCTAAGTCTATTCTTTATACCATAATGAGCAGCAAAACCATTTACATCAAGCCCAGCATCTTCAACAAGGGCCATAACATCAGATACATCTAAATCTAATGATGATGTACCATCTACAATTTCATTATTTATTCCATCTGCTACACCTAATATTGATTTAAGAAAAGGTGAATTTGTTCCAAATAAGCAAGCTGCATCAATAGCTTTATAGAAAGCTTCAGCTATAGCTGGTTTCATTTCATTAAATACATTTATCTTAGTATCTTTTAGCTTTTCTTTTGTTGTTGGTATAATAACTGCTAACTTCTTAGCTGTCATTTCTGGGAAAATCCATTGTGCTGTGCTAGTTTTAATTCTTTCAGTTTCTCCAACCCAGTAAGCTCCTGGTCCATCTGTCATGATAGAGAATTTCTTCTTATCAGACTTCATTTTCTCTACCTTTGATAATCTTAATATAGATGATCCTCTTGCTACATCTTTCATAATTCCTGCCGCTTGTTCTACTGGAACAAAACCTGTTAAATTATCCTTTAGATAATCTGTATCACCAGCAAATAATTGTAAATTCATTTTTTTAAACATTGTACATTCCTCCTAATTTCTTTTAGCTTGATTTTCAAATATCGCATCCATAAATTCATCTGTTGAATCCTTCGGCTCATTAGAACCTTTAGGACCTCCACCTAAGCTGCCACCAGTTCCTGCAGGCTCTATTTCTTTTAATAAGAAAGGTTTATTCTCTGATATGTTTTTATACTGGTCATCTAACCCAGTTATGGATCCATCATCATTAAGAATTAATTTTTCTTTATCAAATAATCCTGCAACTAAATCTTCATCATGTACTTTACCAGATATTTTTAATTTAATAGCATTAGTAAGGTTTAAATCTTTCATTTCAGATTCATGCTTTTCCTTAGCAGTTTTATTTTCTTCTTGTAACTTTTCTATTTGTTCCTTTAATCCCTCTGCATCCACCTTTTTTAATCCTTCTAATTGTTCATCTCTATCAGATATATCCTTTTCTAACTTCTTTTTAGTTTCTGATAAAGCGTTATAGGTATCTTTAGGTACTGCATGCTTAGGGAATTCTTTATTGATAGCTTTAGTTAATGATTCTTGGTCCAATACTCCATCTTTTGTGTGTTTTTCAATTAATTTTAAAATCCAATCCATCTTATCTACCTCCATACTTTTTTTATACTGGTCAGTGCCAGTTTTGGGTTCTTTGTTCTTTATGCCCTGCAAATACTAAAAAAGGGCAAAATAAAAAACACCTACTTATCAGGTGATTCAATCCTTTTTTGTAATTTATCCATGTCTTGACCTATTTCTTTTTTAAGCTTTTTTATTTGTTTATATGTTTTTAATGCTTTTTGTGGTTGCAAATCTCTTTCAGATAAGAATTTTTTATTTAAATTATTCATCTTTTCTTGTTTCTTTCTAATTAAGACATTGGAATAATATGATGTATATTCTTTATCACAATGAGGACATTTAAAATAAAATCTTGTAACATCATTTTCTAATTTTTCTTCTTCTAATTTTTCTTCTTTTGGTTCTATTTGAAACTGCTTTTTACAATCATTACAATATGCCACTCTCATAAGTACACCTCCTTATTTTTTTACAATAAAAAAACACTTACAAATAGCAAGTGTTGGTTATATTAATTCTATTTTTTCAAATATTTCTTTATAAATTTCTCTTATTGTTTTATCTTTTAAGTCTAAATCAAGTTCTTCATTAGTATAATCAAATAAACCAAAATCAGGAAGAGAGTCTTCTTCATCTATTACATCCTTTAGTTGCTTCAATCCTCTTATTTCTATTACATCAGGAACACTCATACCTTTTCTAGTACTCATAAGTATTTCTACTTGATATGGTACTTCATATTCTTCAGTATAAGCTATTTCATCACCATATCCTAAAATCATACAGCTCTCTAAAATATCTTCTATATCACTATTATCAATACTTAAACTGATTATTTCTTTTCCCATATCAATTCACCCTCTTTAATCTTATTTAAATAATTTTTACTAGGATGGTATGATGTTATTATATCATTTCTGACAATAACTAGCAATTGTTCTTCATTAATTTTCTTTATATATCCTTTGCCTTCTATATTGAATTTATCCTTAGTTTTATAAATATAATCAGGCTTACTTAAAGTTTCTACTATGTTTTTAACCTTATCAACAGAAATCATATCTTTATGTCTTCTTGCTATATGAATATACCTATCTTTATTATCATAAACAATATCTATAGGAGTTTTTATACCTTTTTCAAAATAACTTTTAAATAAGGAATAGCATTCCTCATATTTTTTCTTATCAATTACTCCAAATCTTATTAATTTTTCAAGCTCTTTCTTTTCATTTATACCAAATAGCTCTAAATTCATTCTTATATCATTTTTATTAGTAGTTTTATTCTTAAAATTGTAACTATTATCAGTTTTTTTAAATGTGAAATAATCTCCATATTTGTCGTACCATTCATCTAATATTGAATTATCCCCTCCATCTAACCAATTTCTTAACTCTGCAGCTACTTCTTCAGTAGATTTTGATATATAAGGAATCATTGCACACAACCCATTAGGATGATCTAATGGTACATTATCCTTAGGGAATACCTTGCCATGTCTTTCTCCGCATATGTCACATGTTCTACCATGCTGCAATGAACTATGCCACTCAATGCCATCCACAAATGGATTCATATTACATGACTGAATAGTGTTATTTTGATAACTATGATTTATACTAGTTCTAGCTAATCGTTGAGCATTATAATCTATTACAGTTACTACTAATTGAGGGTATACCTTAGACCATGCCCAAGGTCTTCTAGCAGGTTCTTTAATAAATATTTCTAAATCTCTAGCAAGTTCTAATGATGATTTACCTTCTAATATACCTTTATTTATCATATATTGAATATTATCTTCAAACTTATTATTAGCTCTCCATATTCTATCTGATAGAGTCTTATTATCTTTATATAATTTGCCTGAGACTATATCATTAATTATTTTCTTTTTGGTGGATGAAAATAATCCTTCATAATTCACATTAGAATTTACTCCTGCTAAATCGAATATTCTTTTTAGCATATCTTCGTTTGTCTTTATTCCATATCCAGCAGCTTTAGTTATGCTTTTTGTTGTACTCTTACTTATATTCTTTAAAATAGTAATCTTTTCTGATATTAAATCCTTAGTAAATTCATTAAGCAACTTTTTAGTTATAGAATCTTCTTTTGCATCTGCTGCTTTCTTTGCCATATTCTCTATAGCTTCTGTATATATTTTAAGTATTTCTTTTTGTTGTTCTAGAGTAACCTTAGATACCTTTTTACGAATAGATCTAGTTATTTTCTCATACTCATTCATAAACTATCACCTATTCTTCTAATGTTTCATCATCATCTATAGGATCATCAATATCATCTATTAAACTTCTTGTAAAACTATCTTGAAGTAATTGCTGTTCTAAGTGTATTTGTTTTAGTTCGGCATCTATATCAGGATATTCTCCCCACTTTTTCATATAACTTTTTCTACTTCTTACATTTGAAATAACCTCTTGCATATCTATTCCTTTCTTATCATCTTCATCTTCTTGTATAGGATAATTCTTTTGTATTTCAAGAGTAGTTTCATACCTAGCAATAGATCTAGCTCCATATAAATTATAAATATCAACCATCTTAAAAATATAATCAATCATCTGTTCTAATGCAGGACCCCATTCAGTCCAATCTTCTTCACATGCAGCTATAAGCCCCCAGTATAAAGCTTTCATACTCTTTCCTGATTGCATTAACCCCTTTAATTGTTCTAAAGATACATTAGGTACATCTAATGTATCATACATATCATTTTTAATTCTATCTATAGTGTCTTTGAATTTACTATCATAACTAAAACCACTTTCAAGCCTTTCCATTTTAGCTTGCCTACCCTCACTAGCGTGTGTTGTATCAGTTTGAAGGTCTACCATTGCCCCAGGAGCTACTTTAATATTTTTAATGCTATCTTCATTAGCATCTGTTACAATATCTTGGCCAAACATTTGAAATCTAATTGCATCTACATCATCAGAAGTAAGTTTATTATAAGTATTTTGATTGCTCCATAGTTCAGCTACATCACTAGTTCCTTCTGTTTCTCCTGTAAGTCCTCCATTTTGTATTATAATAACTGGAATAAAATCAAGTCCTGTATTGTAATCTTGATACTCTGTTGCTATAAGTGTACTTCTACCATCGTGAGTAGTTTCATTCAAAATACATTTACCATTAATTAATTCCCATGTTTGCTTTTTAATCCTTTGGTCTTCTGGATTAGCTTCATTGTTTAGAGCATATAAAAAGACCACCTTCTCAAGTTGGTCTACATCATCTAAATTATATTGTGGGAAAAACTCTTGTGCAGGAGAAAATATTATCTTTAATCCTTTTTCTTTATGTCCCCATAGCTTAATAGCTATTTTACCACCAATGCTGCAATCTTTTTTAGCCTTTAACAGTTTACTATGGAATTTATTTTCTTTTAATATTTTATATAATAAATCTTCTTTTTCTTGTGCTTCATCTTCATATTTAGTTGACTTTTCTTCATCTTCCTCTATTTGTCTAATATCAAAATAAGGCTCTTTTCCAAACATAAATCTAGCTTTTGTATTTATGAGCTTCTTTATTATATTTGTTATCTTTTTAGTCGGAATATAATCTAAATCATCTGGTGTACTCCATTCTTGTTCTCCCGAATAAATACTATAATATTCATTAATTTTATTTACTTTCTTAAGGTAATCTCCATATATCCCTTCTATTTCTGTGTTTAATATTTGATTATAATTCATTATCTTGCTCCCTTCCCTGAATAGTTTCTTTTTCTAGTACTAATTTTATTATTTATAGTTTCTGCTATTCCTGTAGTAGCATCAGGTGCATCATCATGTTTGTTTTTTCCTTCTCTTTGATAGCTGTTCATATCTTTATAATATTGATTCCATTTATCTTTCCAATTCACAGGATAATAAATATGATCCATAACCCATGTAGCATTAGAAATTATTCTTGCTTTTTTATTTTGTGATTGATGGAACCATATTACCTTAGTTCTATTAGAATTATGATTTAATGATAGAAGTTTTTCTACTTGTCTTGCAAAACCTCTACCACCATTATTACTTTCTATATAGGCTATATTAACTTTATTATCATATAATTTTTTAGCAACTTCCGGCTCTGTTTTTTCCATGGCTGCTTTTGTATAGTATATGTCTAATATATAAGCTTCTTTATTATATACACCATAAACAATAGCACATAGATAATCGCTACCTTCATCA
>NZ_WSFU01000125.1 GCF_016820635.1 Anaeromonas gelatinilytica
ATATAATAAATAAATTAGATTGAACCTGTAGCTTGACTACATGTTCATTATACAAGGAGGATTTAGTGATGATAAAAAGAGCATTAATTAGTGTGTCTAATAAAGAAGGAATAGTGGAATTTTCAAGAAAACTTATTGAATTAGGAATAGAAATTATATCAACTGGTGGAACATATAAAGTATTAAAGGATAATGGATTAGAAGTTACACCTATAGAAGATATAACGAAATTTCCTGAATGTTTAGATGGAAGATTGAAAACCCTTCATCCAATGGTACATGGTGGAATATTAGCAGTTAGAAATAGTGACAATCATATGAAAGAATTAGATAAATTAAATATTAAATTAATAGATTTAGTTGTAGTTAATTTATATCCTTTCAAGGAAACTATTTCCAAAAAAAATGTTACATTTGAAGAAGCTATTGAAAATATTGATATAGGTGGTCCAACAATGTTACGTTCTGCTGCAAAAAATCATAAAGATGTAACTGTTGTAGTAAATCCAGTAGATTACAATATAGTTGTAGAACAAATAAAAGAAAATGGGAATACTACTTATGAATTAAGAAATGAATTAGCTAAGAAAGTTTTTGGTCATACTGCTAAATATGATGCTCTCATATGTAATTACTTATCTAAAAACTCACAGAATTATTTTCCAGATAATTTAATACTATCCTACGAAAAAGTTCAAGATCTTAGATATGGTGAAAATCCTCATCAAAAGGCAACGTTTTATAAAGAATTAAATGATGCTAGAGGTTCTTTAGTAAATGCTGAAAAACTTCATGGTAAGGAATTATCTTTTAATAATATAAATGATGCTAATGGAGCAATAGAAGCATTAAAGGAGTTTGATAAGCCAACAGTTATAGGAGTAAAACATACAAATCCATGTGGAGTAGGCGAAGGATATGATATTTATGATGCCTATTTAAAAGCCTATGAAGCTGATCCTAAATCGATATTTGGAGGAATTATTGTTGCTAATAGGACTATAGATGTTAGAGTAGCGAAAGAAATAAATAGGATTTTTATAGAAATTGTAATTGCACCAGATTATGAAGATGAAGCTTTAGAAATATTAAAAGAAAAGAAAAATATAAGAATATTAAAATTAGGAGATATCAAAGAGAAAAATGATCAACTAGATATTAAGAAGGTTAATGGAGGCATATTGGTTCAAGAAAAAGATGATATACTTATAGATAGAGGTTTAGAAACTGTAACTGAAAGAATACCTACAGATAAAGAAATGAAAGATTTAATATTTGCATGGAAAGTATGCAAACACATAAAATCTAATGGAATAGTTTTAGCAAAAGATAGTCAAACATTGGGAATTGGACCAGGTCAAGTTAGTAGAATTTGGGCACTAGAAAATTCAATAAGATATTCAAATGAACCAACGAAAGGTTCTGTTATGGCATCAGATGCATATTTCCCATTTTCAGATTCAGTAGAAGCAGCAGCAAAGGCTGGTATAACAGCAATAATACAACCTGGTGGCTCAATAAGAGATGAAGAATCTATAAATGAAGCTAATAAACATGGAATAGCTATGGTATTCACAGGAATGAGACATTTTAAACATTAGGAGGGTGAATATGGATATATTAGTCATTGGTAGTGGAGGAAGAGAGCATGCTCTTATATGGAAATTGAATCAAAGTAATAAAATAGAAAATATATATTCAATACCGGGGAACGGAGGAATTACTAATTTAGCTGAGACAGTAAATATTAGTCTAGATAATCATGAAAAAATAATAAAATTTGTGAAGGAAAATAATATAGAATTAACAATTGTAGGACCAGAACTGCCTTTAGTAAAAGGGATAGTGGATAAATTTCAAAAAGAAAATTTAAAAATATTTGGTCCTAAAAAGGAAGGTGCTATATTAGAAGGAAGTAAATTATATTCTAAAAATTTTATGGAGAAATATAATATTCCTACTGCTAAACATATTGAAATCAAAGAATATAATATTGGTTTAAATTATATTGAAGAGTTGAATCTTGAAGATTATCCTATAGTATTAAAAGCTGATGGATTAGCAGCAGGAAAAGGAGTAATTATTGCAAGGGATAAAAATGAAGCTATTGAAGGATTAGATCGTTTAATGAAGAGCAAAGATTTTGGTTCCTCTGGAGAAAAAATTATAATTGAAGAATATTTAGATGGAATTGAAGCATCTTTGATATGTTTATGTGATGGTAAAACTATAGTCCCACTAGAGAGTGTAAAGGATTATAAGAAGGCATTCAATAATGATTTAGGATTAAATACTGGAGGTATGGGTACTTATTCACCAAATAAGTATTATACAGAGGAAATAGATGATAAAGTTAGACAAAAAATTTTAGATAATATTATAAAAGGTTTTGAAAAGGAAGGCATAGAATATAAGGGAGTATTATTCATTGGACTTATGTTAGAAGAAGGAGAGCCAAAAGTTTTAGAATTTAATGCTAGATTTGGAGATCCAGAAACTCAAGCTTTAATGATAAGACTTGAAACTGATTTGCTAGAGCTAATAGAGTCAGTATTAGAAGGAACATTAGATAAGCAAGAAATAAAATGGTCTGATAAACCTTCTGTTTGTGTGATTTTGGCATCAGAAGGATATCCTTTAGGATATGAAAAAGGAAAGAAAATTAATGGTTTAGAATGTATAGAGAATTCAACAGTATTCCATAGTGGAACAAAAATAACCAATAATAAATTTTATACTAATGGTGGTAGGGTATTAGGAGTTGTTGGATTAGGAGATACATTAGAAAAAGCTATTGAAACCGTATATGAAGACGTACGTATTATAGATTTTGAAGGAAAACAATATAGGACAGATATAGGAATGTAAAACATGATATCTCAAGGTATACCTTGAGATATCATGTTTTATTTTTGTAATACGCATGTAATAGTATAGGTCTTATGCACTAAATTAATCTGTAATCAATAATGGTAAGAAGATTAATAGGTATAAATGGTTATTTTTCAATATAATATTAGCAAAATCACTAGATGACATAATATAATAATATTTGATAATTTTTTTATTTAATATTATAATAGATATATGACAAAATTTAATTGCATATTTATTACATATTAGTTAACGAATATATTTTGAAGATGGTCAATGTAATAAAAATGAAATTTTATTGTAAATGAATAAATTATATTGATTTTGAATAAGGGGGCTTTAAAGGTGAAATTTAAAAGAATAGTCGCATCATTTACTTTAGTCTTATTTCTAAGTGTACCATCGACATATACATATGGAGATGTAGAAAATAAAAAGGAGAATTTAAAAGAGACTAATCAGAAAGCAGATGAAGTTCAAGAAAAGATTGATAATACTAAAGAGGAGAAGAACAATGTAGAAACTGAAATAAATGAATTGGATTCTAAAATTAATAAAACCAATAAAGAATTAGGTAGTATAGAGAATGAAATGTCTAATATAAAATCAGATATAGCAAAGACAAAAGAAGAAGTAAAAAAATCTCAGAAAAATATAAGTGAGAAGAGTGATTTAGTAAATAAAAGATTAAGATCTATGTATAAAAATGGTAATGACATAAGCTATTTACAGATTATTTTATCATCTGAAAGTCTGGGAGATTTAATACAAACTTTTGATGTAATAAAAAAAGTAACAGATAAAGATCATGAACTGTTAGAAGAGATGGAGAAAGAAAAAAAGGTTTTAGAAGCAAAAGAAGATAAATTGACATCACAAGAAAAACAGTTAAAATTAACAACAGTTAAATTAAATGATAAAAAAGAAGAATTACAATTAGCATCTAGAGAAAAAAATGAACTTGCTAGTGAACTAGATCAGACTCTTCAAAGAAGTGAAAAAGAATATAAACAATTGATGGCAGAATCAGATAAGATAGCTAATGATATAAAGAAGCTTGAAGTTGAAGCTCGAAGAAAATTAGAAGAAGCTAGAAAAAAGGCTGAAGAACAAGCAAAACAAAGTAGCTCACAAAGTTCTGGTTCAGGTACAGAAGCTCCTGTAGTAGTAAGAAGTTCTGGACATATATGGCCAGTAAGTGGAAGGATAACTTCTCCATTCGGAATGAGAAAGCATCCGGTACATGGTGATTATAGGATGCATACAGGTATAGATATAGGTGCTCCTAATGGAAGAACTGTAGTTGCTGCAAAAGATGGTATAGTTATAGAATCTAGATGGAAAGGTAGTTATGGGCAAACAGTCATGATAACTCATGATGATGGTACAACAACTCTTTATGCTCATAACTCAGCTCTATTGGTGAGTCAGGGACAATTTGTAAAACAGGGACAAGCAATATCAAGAGTAGGAAGTACAGGTACATCAACAGGTAATCATGTTCATTTTGAAGTGAGAGTCAATGGAAAACCTCAAAATCCATTAAATTATTTAAGATAAGCAAACAGAAACTTAAAGACAAGCATTTGATGCTTGTCTTTTTAATATTATGAAGAATGGGAAAGAAAAGTTTCTAATATATTTATAACTGTTAAGTAATAGATAAAATTAATAGAATATTTTAAATTCCAAAATTATTTTTTCACAAAATCATCACAAAGAATATATATAATGAGTACGTGTTAAAGATACAACATAATTTTTTTCAAGTCCCCCCCTTTTTTACCCCTATTCCCCCTATGGATATCCATAGGGGTTTTGTTTTATTATACAATTATATAGTAATTTTATGACAAGCTTTATAATATATATTTTATAACTGATAATATAAGGAGATGTATATTGTGAAGATTAATTATAAAAAGTATTTATTAATATCATCATGTTTTATAGTATATTTTGTAATACGTTATAAAATTTCTTATTACTTAATAAGCCTTATGAAAATAGGAGAATTCACGAATATGCTTTGTTATCCATTTTCCTATTATATATATCATCTTTTTTTTAATAGTTTGTTTGGAGTACTCATAGGAATTACTTATATATTAGATGAAAGGAAAAAAGTGGGACAATGGAATATAGATAAAAATAAGGTAATTTTTTTATTAATACCATTATTGATATTGTCTTTAGGTGAATTTATATATTATCATAATATTAATATATTTCTAATTAGAATTATAATAGAATATTTCAATATAAGTTTAACTTTAATTCAAATACTATTTGGACATGTGTTAATTAAAAGTTTTTATATCAAAGAAATTACTGATTAAATAAGCTTATTATTTTATAAAAAAGAAGGGATAAAAATTATTATATAGAACTATATAATATAGTCAATCAAAATTAGATTATAACAACTAGAAAGGAAGATTTCTTGTATGAATAAGGAAAAAATATTAAATATATCAAAGGTGGAGTTAAGCAATATAACTTGTTTACATGTGGAACCTAATTTTATAGAGGGAGAATTACCGACTGTTATTTATTACCATGGTTGGGGGTCAAATAAAGATAATCAAGTATTTTTAGCTAAAACTATTGCAAAAGAAGGCTATAGAGTTATATTACCTGATGCTCCAAAACACGGAGAAAGAGGTAAGCTAGATTTTGATAAATTTGATACTATGAAAAATAATTTTTTAAAGATCGTTATAGAGGCAGTTGAAGAATCAAAAGATTTGATATGTGATATAATAAGTAAATTAAATATAGATTCAGAAAAGATTGCTATTATGGGACATTCTATGGGGGGATTCATATCTAGCGGTGTTTTTGCTATGAATAAAAACATAAAATGTTTGATAAATCTTAATGGCTCAGCTGCTTGGGAATACTCAGCAAAATTATTTGAGGGTTATTATAAAAAACTTTTTGCTACTGAAGACGAAATAGATAATATAAAAAAACTAGATCCAGTAAGACATAAAGAAGGATTATATCCAAGACCTATTTTATTAGTCCATGGAAATAAAGATAGTCAAGTTCCTATAGATATTCAAAAATATTTTATGAATGAAATAAAACCAGTGTATAAGGACAAGCCTGAAAGATTACATATGATTGAATATCCAGAATTAAATCATTATAAAACAATAGGTATGATAGAAGAATCTATAAAATGGCTTGATAAATATTTATAAAAAATGATTTTGTTATGTAAGGATAAGTATTAATAATATAATTATAATCACTTCTATTATAGAATTTATTTTAATTATATTGTTTATAATAAATTTCTTTAAGAATTAGGAAGGAAGATATTTATTATAAAGGGGATGAAATGTTTTTAATACGTTCACTAGGAGTATATTTTATAATATAAAAAAACAGAAAGTAGGTACTAAATGATACAAAGAATTAAAAATATTTTTATTAAAAAACAAAAGATAGTATATAATGTTAATAGAAAAAGAAATTTTAAGTTGATAAAATCTTTTTTTGATAAATTTAAAGAAAAAGATAAATATATAAATGATAGTACGTGGAATGACTTAAATATGGATGATGTATACTGTAAAGTTGATAGAACTTTAACGACTCCAGGAGAACAGAAATTATATGAAATAATGAGGATTCCATTAATTAATAAAGAAGAATTGAAAGATAGAGAGAATATTATATCTTATTTTGATGATAACAAAGAATTTAGAGATAGAGTTCATGAAGAATTATATAAAATTAGTAGGGTTAACGATAATGTTATTTATGTATTAAAGGATAGACTTGAAGATAATTTAAAATTAAAAATACTATATAATTTTTTTGCAGTATTTTCAGTTATAAGTATAATATCAATATTTATTGTGCCTGGTATTAGACATTTAACAATACCAATATTTGCTTTTATAAGTATTACCAATATGCTTTTACATTATGGTGCCAATAAAAATATTGGAGAGAAAATAGAGGTAATTGAATATACAGGTAATATGATAAATGTAAGTAGGAATCTGATAAAAATTACAGAGAATAATCTACATAATTATAATGTATTATTTGAAAAAGCATATGATAAATTGAAAAGTATAGGTAAAAAATCAGGTATTATTTCAAGAGTAGAAGGTTTAGATGTCTTTGCAGACTATATAAATACTTTATTTTTAGTTAGAGAAAGAAATTATTTTTCTATTGTAGATAATGTCAAGAAATATAGTGAAAAGATTATAGAATTGTATAATCTAATAGGCGAGATTGATGCCTATATTGCTATATCTGTATATAGAGAAACTCTTGATATTTATACTATACCGGAATTTTATAATAAAAAGAAAGTATTAGAAGTAGAAGAGATTATACATCCATTACTTGAAAATCCAGTATCTAATTCTATATCTTTTGAAAACGGTGGAATGGTATTAACTGGTTCGAATATGAGTGGTAAATCTACATTCTTAAGAACAATAGGAGTCAATGCCATATTAGCTCAAACTATAAATACAGTTTTGGCTAAAAGATATAAAACTAGCTTTTATAATGTAGTAAGTTCTATCAGTTTAAAAGATAATATAGGAGAGGGGAAAAGCTTTTATTTTGCTGAAGCAGAAGCAATTTTAAGAATGATAAATTCAAGTAGTAAAGATATAACTACTTTAGCCCTTATAGATGAAATATTTAAGGGAACAAATCCAGTTGAAAGAATAAATGCAGCAGCTGAAATACTAAATTTTCTTCAAGAAAATAATGCATTTACTATTGTAGCTACCCATGATTTGAATTTAATACCTCTTATAAATAATTATGTTAGGTATTATTTTATGGAGAATATGACAGATGAGGGAATGATATTTGATTATAAATTAAGAAAAGGAATATCTCCTACTAGAAATGCAGTTAAAATACTGAGATATATTAATTATCCAGAAGAATTATTAGAAAGAATAGATAAGAGATTGATAAGTGTAGAAAATAAAACTATCTAAAATGTAACACTTCTTCTTTAGATACATATATTATAATAGGTTAGACATATATGAACATACAATATAACTTAAAGGAGGAGTTTTAATGTCTGGACATAGAGGTTCACTTGGATGTTTTGGAGAAAATAGTGAGTTACTATTCTTCTTTTTATTATTAGTAGTATTATTTACTAATGGTTATGGAAGATATTAAGAATAATTTTATAAATATATTAAAGAAGCCCTAGGGCTTCTTTAATATATTTATAATTTATTTTATTGACATATTTATTATAAAGTGATATATTTTAGACATACAATTGAATATAATCTTCAGGGCAGGGTGAAATTCCCGACCGGCGGTAAAGTCCGCGACCCATATAAAAATATGGCTGACTTGGTGAAACTCCAAGACCGACAGTAAAGTCTGGATGGAAGAAGATAAGTAAATATATATGTATTTTAAAGTATTTATTTATATTGTGATTATTAAACTCTGAAGGTTAACTTTCAGAGTTTTTATTTTTTGAATTTTACAACCTATAATAAACAAAAGATTACAAAGGATATAATAAATATAGAAATTTATTATATAAGGTTTAAGAGGTGATGATATGAAGACAAAGTATATGAAAAGAGCTATAGAACTTGCAAAAAAAGGTAGGGGATATACAAACCCTAATCCTTTAGTAGGTGCTGTTATAGTAAAAAATGATGAGATAATAGGTGAAGGATATCATGAGTTTTATGGAGGTCCTCATGCTGAAGTTAATGCATTTAGAAATGCCATAAAAGATGTGGGAGGAGCTACAATGTATGTCACTTTGGAACCATGTTCTCATTTTGGAAAAACACCACCCTGTGCAAATAATATTGTAAACAAAGGTATTTCTAAAGTACTGATTGGAATGAGGGATCCTAATCCATTAGTGGCAGGGAAAGGAATAGAAATATTAAAGAATGAAGGCATAGATGTAGAAGTAGGAATTTTAGAAGAAGAAGTCAAAAAGTTAAATGAAATATTTGTTAAATACATAACAAAAAAAAGACCATTCTGTATTCTAAAGACGGCTATGACATTAGATGGGAAAATTGCAACTGTTACAGGAGATTCAAAATGGATTACTAATGAAGAATCAAGGAAATATGTGCATAATATAAGACATCATGTTTCAGCTATTATGGTTGGTATTGGCACTGTATTAGTTGATAATCCTAGATTAACTACAAGGATTGATGAGAAAAATGGTTTGGATCCGATTAGAATCATTGTTGATACTAAAGGGAAGATACCATTAAATTTTAAAGTACTAAATATAGAGTCAGATGCTAAAACAATAATAGCAACAACTAAATATATGGATGAACAAAAGATTAAGGCAATTCAAGAAAAAGGAGGAGATGTTATTATAACTCCTTTGAAAAATGATAGGGTAGATATAGAAGATTTAATGGATCAACTATATAAGATGAAAATAGATAGTGTATTATTAGAAGGAGGATCTACTCTGAATTATAGTGCTTTAGAGGAAGGCATTGTAGATAAAGTTGTGTCATTTATATCCCCTAAGATAATAGGAGGGCAACATGCAAAAACACCAGTAGGGGGAAAAGGTAAGGAAAAAATAAGAGATGCATTTAATCTTGAGAATGTTTCATTGTTTAGATTTCATGAAGATATAATGATTGAAGGATATCTAAGAAAGGAAGATGAGTAGATGTTTACAGGATTAATTGAAGAAGTTGGAGTAATTGATAGAATTTCTAATGGAATTAAGTCAGCACAAATTACTATTAAGGCAACAAATATCTTAGAAGGAGTGAAACTGGGAGATAGTATAAGTACTAATGGAGTATGTTTAACGGTTATAAATCTTAACAAAGATAGTTTTACTGTGGATGTTATGCCTGAGACGATGAGACGTAGCAATTTATCTAATTTAAAATCTGGAAGTAAAGTTAATCTTGAAAGGGCAATGAAGCTTGGAGATAGATTTGGAGGACATATTGTATCAGGACATATAGATGGAGTAGGAATTATTAAATTTATAGAAGAAGAAGATAATGCCACTTGGGTTTCTATAGAGTCATCTTTGGATATTTTAAAGTACATCATCAATAAAGGATCGATAGCTATTGATGGAACTAGTTTAACGGTTGCAAATGTAAAGGATAAAATATTTAAAGTATCGATTATCCCTTTAACCAAGGAAGAAACTACGCTTTTGACTAAAAAGATTGGAGATAAGGTTAATTTAGAATGTGATATGGTTGGAAAATATATCGAAAGATTTATGACTTTTGAAAATGAGAGCGAAACTAAAAAATCAATTGGCCTAAATTTTTTAAAAGAAAATGGATTTGCATAAAGGAGGTAATGAAATGTATAAATTTAATACAGTAGAAGAAGCAATAGAAGATATAAAATCTGGAAAAATGGTTGTAGTAGTAGATGATGAAGACAGAGAAAATGAAGGAGATTTATTAATGGCTGCTGAAATGGCCGATCAAGAATCTATAAATTTTATGGTTAAATATGGGAGAGGACTTATATGTGTACCTATGGTCAAGGAAAGACTCAATGAATTAGATGTATATCCTATGGTATCAGTAAATACTGATCCTAAAGAAACTGCATTTACTGTATCAGTAGATTCTATAGAAGCTACAACTGGAATTTCAGCAGGAGAAAGAGCTATGACTGTTCAAAAATTGATAGATTCTGAAACAACATCAGATGATCTTACTAAGCCAGGACATATATTTCCCTTAGTTGCAAAGGAAGGTGGTGTTCTAAAGAGAGCAGGTCATACTGAGGCTGCAGTGGATTTAGCTAAATTATCTGGATTATATCCTGCTGGAGTCATATGTGAAATTATGAATGATGATGGAACAATGGCTAGAGTGCCTCAGCTTATGAAGTATGTTAAAGAACATAATTTAAAAATAATTACAATAGCAGATTTAATATCTTATAGAAGAAGAAAAGAATCTTTAATTGAAAAGGCATCTGAAGCATTTATGCCAACTAAGTATGGAGAATTTAAGATAATAGGCTATATTAATAAACTTAATGGTGAGCATCATGTAGCCCTTGTTAGAGGAGATGTTTCTAATGGAGAACCAGTATTAGTGAGGGTTCATTCAGAGTGCTTAACAGGAGATGCTTTTGGATCTCTTAGATGTGACTGTGGAGAACAATTTGCTTCAGCTATGAAGGAAATTGAAAAGGAAGAAAGAGGGATATTGCTTTATATGCGTCAAGAAGGTAGAGGTATAGGGTTGATAAATAAGATAAAAGCTTATGCATTACAAGATAAAGGAATGGATACAGTAGAAGCAAATATAGCATTAGGATTTCCAGAGGATATGAGAGATTATGGTATAGGTGCTCAGATATTATCAGATTTAGGAGCTAAAAAAGTAAAGCTAATGACTAATAATCCTAAAAAACTATCTGGAATTACTGGATATGGAATAGAAATAGTTGAAAGAATACCAATACAGATGAATCATAATGGAAGAAATGAATATTATTTAAAAACAAAGAAAGAAAAAATGGGACATATGTTAAATTTTGAGGAGGAAAAATAAATGAAAACTTATGAAGGAAAATTAATTGCTAAAGATTTAAAATTTGCAATAGTCGTTGGAAGATTTAATGAATTTATAGGAAGTAAATTATTATCAGGCGCTATAGATATTTTTAAACGTCATGGAGCAGAAGAAAAAAATATAGAAATCATTTGGGTACCAGGTGCATTTGAGATACCTTTAGTTGCTAAGAAGTTGGCAAAATCAAGAAAATATGATGGAGTTATATGTTTAGGTGCTGTTATCAGAGGGGCTACACCACATTTTGATT
Source organism: Anaeromonas gelatinilytica (assembly GCF_016820635.1). Classification (GTDB taxonomy): domain Bacteria; phylum Bacillota; class Clostridia; order Tissierellales; family SIT17; genus Anaeromonas; species Anaeromonas gelatinilytica. Next base: position 11,707 of record NZ_WSFU01000125.1, read on the forward strand.
ATGTATCAAATGAAGTGGCAAAAGGCATTGCTAGTGTATCTTTAGAAACAGAATTACCAGTTATATTTGGAGTTCTCACAACAGATACTATAGAGCAGGCAATAGAAAGGGCTGGAACAAAAGCAGGTAATAAAGGATCTGAAGCAGCCATGACAGCTATAGAAATGGCGAATTTATTACGAGAATTCTAGTTAATATAATTATATTGAAACAAACTCATTATATTAATATAATGAGTTTGTTTCAAAACTATTTCTTTATAAAAATACCAGAAGTAAATGAGTATATAAATACCTTGATATATTAGATTATTATTTTAATCTAAAGGTTTTAGGTGATTTTTTATATACTAGTATAATAGCTATAAGCATATATACTATAACAATAAATATTGTTATAGGTAAAAATATTGATGCTGGAGAATTAATTTGTAGTGATAAATAGGATATAAAGTAAACAAAACCATTTATAAAACTAAAAAAGGGATTTTGAATTCGTAAATCTGTGGTATATGGTTGAAATAGGTAATACATAAAAATATAATGAACAGAAAAAAATAAACTTAAAACTATAATAAAGAATAAAACAGGAATAATTTCTATAATTCTTGAAGGATTATAAATTAATACAGTAATTAATAACCCTATGCATAATATAAAAATAGGAATTATATTGCTATAAACTATCCTTGTAAGTCTTAAGAAAAACATTTTTAATAAAGAGTCACCTTGTTTATAAAATCCATATCTAAGTAATGACATATCACAATTATAAAACATTGATTTAACTATTTTATTAGAATTAGATAATATATATATAATAAAAATAAAAAATGTATATCTATTTATAGTGAAATCGATAAGGTTTTTTCCTAGTTTATTTGTAAAAAAACTTTGAATTATAAATATAACTATAAATGATAATATTATTATAAAAGATTTTATTCTCATAGGTCTGTATATTACTCTTTTATGTCTATTAAAGAAAATAGCATTTAGATATGCATATCCTTCTTTGTTTGAGAAATCATTAGAAATTAAATCATTAGTAGTATAATCTTTTTCGTTTATTTTTACATCTCCAAATTGAGCGTCTTTATAAATATTATTTATAGTTTGAAAATCTTCTATAGTATTTTTTTCATTTATTATATCCCAATAATTATCATATTTATATATGTATAAGACTCCCATGATACCAAGAATTAAAAATGCAAAGCATGTCCATAAGCTGGTTAAGGTACTAAGTAATATAGAATAATATTTAATAGGAGTATTAAATGCTATTATATAACTTAGTATAGTAATTACAAGAAATATTATAAGTTGAAGCATATTTTTGTCATTTATATTAAATTCAAATTTTTTGAATAAAAATAGATGTAGAGATTCAATAAATAATTCAAAAGATATTATCATTATAGTAAGTTTTATACCAAAAGTATAATTCAGATCAAAATATGTAAAGAATATAGAAAAAATAAGAGTTTTACTTATAAAACTTAGACTTTTTTCTAATATTATTTTAGCAAACAAATAATCCTTAGGATGCATTCTCATTTGTTTGACTAGTATAAATTTTTCTTTATCTGTTGATAAAATTTCAGAAGAAATAATTTTTATAATGAAATGAAAGGAGAATACTAAAATTAATATACCCATTATTCTCATGTTTTTTTCAAGCATAAAATAAGTTGGTAAAAAAATAGTTAATAAAAATATGAGCGCTGTTTTTATAGGAGTAGAGATTAGTTTATATAATATGGACAAAACTCCTAAAAAACGCTTTAGTGTCAAAAAAGTATAATTAATATTATTTAAAGTCTTTTTAATTAAAGGAACTTTTTTAAAGAAATATATTAGACTATTTATTTTCATAGATATTTGAATACTCATAATTAAATAAATTGTTTTAAGCATAATCTTCTTTCTCCTTAAGCATATCTATTACTTGATCTTCAAAGTCTGGATATTTTAATAATTCCTTTTCCATAAGAGTTAATTTTCCATCATTTAAAATTGCTATTTCATCACATAAATCTTTAGCTAATTGTAATATATGAGTGGAAAAAATGATTATATGATCTTTTCTTATTTTTCTAAGTAATCTTTTGATTTCTAATGCAACAACTACATCAAGAGATGTTAAAGGCTCATCAAGAAGAATTATAGGTGGTCTTGTAATTACAAACATAAGCATTTGTATTTTATTTTTCATTCCATGAGAATATGATCGGATTAATTTATGGCTGTCTTCTTTGTTGATTTTAATAACTTCAAAGTAATCATCAATAGAAAGAGAGTTATTTAATTTATCTTTATTAATATCAATAAAAAACTTTATAAATTCATATCCTGTTAAAAATTCTGGTAATATAGGATTAGAATATACATAAGATAAATCAGTAGATGTTAATTCTTCTCTATTTCCATCAATAGTGATATAAGCATTTCCATCATCGGATTTCAATTCCTCAGCTAAAATATTAAAAAGTGTAGTTTTACCAGCCCCATTTCTTCCAAGTAATGCATAGATATTTCCCTTTGTGAATTTAAAGTTAATATTTTTCAATACTCTTTTATTTTCAAAAGATTTAGTTATATTATTTAAAATTAATTCCATACTGCCTGCCTCCTAAAATTATTCATATAAGCATTATAATAAAAAGATAATCATTTATCAATATTTAATTGAAAAAAGGAGATTTTTGCGAATTATAGAAAAAAGCAATACATATATACAATATATATGAATGATGAGTTTTTAGGAGTTGTTAGTACAGACGTAGATGTAAAAAAATAGAGATATTGTCTAAGAAATTAAAAGGAGCAAATGATAAGCTTAAATTTTTAGAAAATCAAATTAAAAAGATTTCCAACTATGAGTTTGGAGGTATGATAGGGAAAGGATAAATATAAAAATTAATTAGTATTTATTGAGAATATATTATAACAGTTTTAAAAAATTATCATAAATTATTATTAATATCGGAAAGGAGAAATAAGATTGAATGAAAATTTATTGAATTTACTTAGAAGAGGTGGATATATATTATATGCTAGACATGGAGAAGCGACAATAGGAGTAGATCAACCTAATTTGAATTTTTGGGACTGTTCAACTCAAAGAAATCTTTCAGAATTTGGTAGAAAACAATCAATTTATTATGGAGAAATGCTTTGTTATTTGGAAATTCCTATTGGTTATCCAATTATAGCTAGTCCTTTTTGTAGAACTATAGAAACTGCACAATTGGCATTTGGAAGGGAAAACATTGAAATTGACCCATTTTGGGTTGAAGTTTATAGTTTAAGTGGAAATATATCTGATGTAGAGAGGAATAGAATATTAGAACTTTTTCAATTAAAATTAGAAATCAAACCATGTAAGGGAACAAATAATATTATTATTGATCATAGTTTTCCACAAGGAATTGGTCTAGGTCAAATTTCAAATATGGGAACAGTTATTGTTAAACCTAAAGGGGAGGGAAGGGGTTATGAAATTATTAGTAAATTAAAATTAGAAGATTTAGCTAATTTAGAGTAATTCATAGTTTATATTTTTTAATAATATATTTAAAACTATTTTTTATTTAAATTATATCTAAATATTTTTGGTGTTAGTATAGAATTAAATCAAGAATATATCAACAATATTGTTGATATATCCTTGATTTTTACTCGGAGTATTAAAAAGAACTTGCTAAAATAATCATTCCAATTAATAGTACAATACATAAAATAGTCGCTATATAGGAAAATTTACTAGGTTTATATTTTAAGTTTTTATCTATAAGTTTCTTCATTCTATATTGTTCATAGAATAAGCCAATAAGTATAAGAATTATATTTGGGAAAAGAAAGACTAGCATAATGAGAGATTCGTATGTGTTGTTTTCTATATTATAATACTCTACAGTAAAAATCATTGTTCCTATACAAAGGAATAATAATAAAGTGAATATTCCTGTTATTATAGCAGAAATCATGGATTTCATTCTATCTTTTCTATTGATAAATAGTTTATCATGATTTCTAATATTGATAAATATTATAGAGATTATAAATTCAATAATGTATGAAATTAATAATATTGGTGGTAGTATTTTAGGAACATTCATATATTCTATTACTGAAAAAATCATTATAAAAATTAGTGTTAAAAGCATTACATGGTTCTCTATAGACATAAGAGTTTTTTTGAAAACTGGCATATTGTATTCTGCTTTACTATCATAGCCTGCAATAATTGAGAAATCATCATTTTTTATTGCATTGCCAAGAGAGAAATATATGGTAGTTTCAATAATAAGCATGATGATAATCATAAACATATTAGCCTTAATTTCAAAAATATTAAATAGGTCTATTATAATATTTGAAACTACTAATATAATTGAAGCTATATACATTAATCTTGTCATTTTTCTATCATATTGTTTCTCAATTATTTCTGATTTTTCTGACATGATTTCATCAATGGTTAGAGCAAACATTTTTGATATTTTATTAATTGTATCAATGTCTGGTATTGTATGACTTCTTTCCCAATTTGATATAGCTTGTCTTGTAACATTAAGTTTATTCGCCAATTCTTCTTGAGTTATATTATTTTGTTCTCTCAAGACTTTTATTTTTTTTCCGAAGTTATCTTTATTTTCATTCATAGATACGCCTCCTAATATATTTGTGACATAATATAAATTTATGTATTCAATTAGAATAATAGCATTATACTTGATTGCATGCTAGCAATTATCTGTTGCTTTCTAGCAACTATTATTTTCTTTTTTAAAAATTACTTATTTATTTAGTTTTCTACAATAAAGCATTTGATTCCTCTTAAGGCAATTAAAAGCTTTTCAACATTATGTATCAACTGAAAGAATGGCTCCTTGTGATTAGCAAACAGGGCATAAAACGATAGAACAATCTATACAAACATCAGGTAGCATATTAAATTCTCCATATTATTACCGTAATAATTTTTAAATTAGGACAAGATATAAGGATAATAAAATGATATAATTAATAATAAATAATTAGGATGTAATATTAATCGTAAGGTACTACTATACTTTTCTGATATTGATTTTAAAATAGGAGGGATAAAGGTGGCAAAATTTAATGATTTTATGAAGTTAGATATTAGAGTTGGAGAAATAAAGGAGGTAGAATTTTTTGAGGAAGCTAATAAGCCTGCATATAAGTTATGGTTAGATTTTGGTGATGATATAGGGATTAAAAAGTCTAGTGCACAAATTACAGATTGTTATAGTCAAGAAGAATTAATAGGGAAACAGATTTTAGGAGTGGTAAATTTTCCTCCAAAGCAGATTGCTAATTTTATTTCTGAAGTGTTAGTTTTAGGTGTTTATTCTGACAAAGGAGTAGTATTAATTGAACCAAGCTATATTGTGAATAATGGTGATAAACTGGGATAAAAATTTAAATTTAGTGCAATAGGAGTAATTTTTAATAAAGAGAGAAAGTAAAGAAACAGAAGAAAAGATGGGAAAGTTGTAATTGGATTAGGGATTTTATTTAAAATACATATGTTAAAGATGAAATTGAAGAGATAAAAGCATAGTAGGTTAATTTTCTTACAGTTAAATTTAGAAGGAAGAAGTTTAAACAGAAGGGGGAAAGATAAGTGGCGACGATTATTTCAAAATATTATAAAATAAATGAAAAGAAAGTGGAAATCAGAAATGCCATAATTTCTGATGCTTATCAAATGGTAGAATTAGTGAGAAAATTAGCAAGTGAAACTAAGTTTATGATGAGAGAACCCGATGAAGTGAATACAGAGATTGAAGATCAAGAAAAAAGGATAGAAACTTTATTAAAAAGTGATAAAGGATTATTACTAGTTTCGGTTGTAGATGATCAAATAGTGGGATTTCTTGTCATATCAACAAGAGATTTAAGACGAGTTAAGCATAGTGGAAATTTGGTAATTGGAGTTGAGAAAAAATATTGGGGGACAGGAATAGCTAAGTACCTTATGGAAGAAATGTTAAATTGGTCGAAATCAATTGGTTTAAGAAGATTAGAACTTGATGTTGTAGAAGAAAATACTAGAGGTATAGAATTATATAAAAAATATGGATTCAAAGTAGAGGGAAAGAAAATAGAAGATCATTATGTTGGAAATGGACAGTATTTAAACACGATAATGATGGGTAACATTATTAATTAAAAGTATTTGAAAGATTATATAGCTAATCATACAATAAGCAATTCTTAACATATTTATAAAAAGAATGTAAGGTACCATAGTTATAAGAGTTTTTGTTAGAGAAGAAGGAATTACTGTAGCTATCTATTATGTATTTATAAGAATTTAATTTTTAATTATTATATATAATAATCTAAAATAAAATGAATATCTTTCGCATATATTGTATATACGGGAGGGATTTTATTGTTGAAGAGTGTATATAATATTGTAATAGCTATGGTATGCCTTTTTGTTGTAGTAATAGTTGGAGATAAGTTATCTTATAATATGCATGTTAAGTCTATAAAGGATAAGCAAGTATATAATCAACATGAAGAATGGGAAGGAACTCAACTAAAGGAAAATCCTAACTATGATAATCTTTGGATACTTATTAATATAGATAATAAACAATTAAAATTAATAGATTTAGATACCCATGAAACTTTAAAGACATACAGAGTAGCTACAGGAAAGAAAGGAACTCCTACTCCTATAGGAAGCTTTAAAATAGTTGAAAAATCAAAATGGGGTGGTTCTTTTGGAACGAGATGGATGAAGTTAGATGTACCCTGGGGTAATTATGGCATACATGGAACTAATAAGCCTGCTTCAATTGGATATAGTTTATCTCATGGTTGTATTAGAATGAATAATAAGGACATAGAAGAGTTATATGAAATGGTAGAATATAATACTTATGTGACGATAGAAGGAGGACCTCATGGTTCTTTTAGTTATGGATTTAGAACATTAAATCCTGGGGATAGAGGTTCTGATGTTCAAGAAGTTCAAAACAGATTAAAATTGAAAGGATATTATAATGGGAGTATTGACGGAATATATGGTGAAGGTATGAAGAGTTCTATAATTAATTTCAAGAAAGATAATAATCTTCAATTAAATCATTCTGTTGATACTGAAATGTATGATAAATTAGGAATTATTTTAATGGAATAAATATTAATTTTTTATAAAAATCATATTAAAATAACTATATAGTTATTTTAATACTTTTTTGGGTATACATAATAATATAAAAATACAATAAATTATTAGGAGGAGGTGAACTGTTGTAAAAACACTTATGAACTTTATAAAAGATATAGGGTTTTATAAGGTTTTGGCAACGGTATATGATGGCATCAGAAAAATTAATTAAAGCACTAAATGATCAGATGAATTTTGAATATGAATCAGCAAATTACTATCTTGCAATGGCTGCATATGTTGCAGATGAAGATTTTGATGGAATTGAAAATTTCTTTGTGGTTCAAGCAGATGAAGAGAGATTCCATGCTACTAAATTTTACAACTATATAAAGGATATAGATGGAAGAGCTACAATTCAATCAATGAGAGAGCCAAAGAATGAGTTTACTTCCATAAAGGATGCATTTGAAACAGCATTAGCTCATGAAAGGAAAGTAACAGAAAGAATAAATAATCTTATGAAATTAGCTCATGAAGAAAGTGATTATGCTACTATAAGCTTCTTAAACTGGTTTATTGATGAGCAAATAGAAGAAGAAGCTTCTATGAAAACTATAATTTCTAAATTAGAGAAAATAGATAATAATACTCAAGGATTATTTATGTTAGATAAGGAATTAGGAGCTAGAACTTTTACAGCACCTAGTACTGAAGAATAAAATAAAAAAAGATAGATGACTTAGTCATCTATCTTTTTTTATTTTATTTAATTTAATTATCTTTGCTGTCCACCCATATTTCTTTGAGCTTGCTCAACTAATCTCTTAGTCATATATCCACCAACATAGCCATTATCTCTAGCTGTTAAATTACCTTTATCCATTGACTCATAATTTGCCATTCCTAATTCACTAGCTATTTCAGCTTTCATTTGATTAAGAGCTTGACGAGCTTCTGGTACAACTATTTTGTTTGTATTTCTAGACATTATTGTTTTCTCTCCTTTGTATATTTTTTGTTGCAATAATAGTTTGCGTAGTATTAAACATTTTAAACTAGGAAATTTTGACCAGTATTTCATTTAAATTCTATAGAATTATTTGCTTGGAAGAAGATATATATTAAAATAAAATCATTTTTATACCAAATAATATTAGTATTATTCCACCTAAAAAATCTGCATATTCTCTAATAAATTTTATTTTTGATATTTTTTTACTAATATTAAAAGATAAACTTGTTAGAAAAGATGTGATTAATCCGATTATTATAGAATAATTAATAATAATAGATAATGAATTTATGCTATTAAAAATAGAAAATCCTATAACAAATGCATCTATACTTACAGATATTCCAATAAGCATTTTCATAAAAAGAGTAAATTTATTTATATTTTTTTCTTCAGAAAAACCTTCTTGTATCATAAGGATGCCTACAAATATGATAACTATTCCTCCGGCTAATGATGGTAAGGCAAATATATAGAAATTAAACAGACAACCTAAAGATCCTCCTATAAATGCTAATAATGATTGAAAAAAACCAAAAATGAAAATTAAAAATAATATATCTTTATCTTCAATTTTCCTATTAATACCTAATGATAAAGCAACAGCAGATGCATCTAATGCTAAAGCTATGGATATTACTATTACATTTATTATTGTCAAAGGATTACCCCCTAATCCATTATATATATTAATAGTATTAATATGAGCAGGATAAATATTAATGATATTAGAATAATATTAATGGGTATGTAATAAAAAAATAGGAGCAAAGGAATGATTTTATGTTATCACCTAGTTTAGAGGATTATTTAGAAGAAGTTTATAGATTATCTTTAAATAAGAAAGAGATAAGGAATAAAGATATCGCAGATGTTTTAAATGTATCCATGCCATCTGTTGTAAAAGGACTTAAAAAGTTAAAGAATATGGGTTATATAAAATATGAACCCTATGAAAAGATTGAAGTATTAGAGAAAGGTAAGAAAAGAGGGAAATTTTTGGTAGAGAGAAATAGGATACTTAGACAATTTGTAGATGTTATTGGTTCAAAATGTGATGAAAAAGCTGAAGCAGAGGCAATGGAACATTATTTATGTATTAGTTCAATAAAATCTATAGAAAAATTGGTGAGTTTTTTTAATAATAATCCAGAAATAGAAAAAGAATTTAGAAATTATAATATAGAAAGTATATTAGAAAATGATGATATTGAATATAGATAAGGGGCATAATTAGCCCCTTATTTTAAAAAATCAGATTATAAATAAGATTAGTGATGAATGTTACTCCTACTGCTATACAAGTAGTTAAAAGGAATGTAAATACAACCCACCTCCATTTTTTTGTTTCTTTTTTTATAGTCAATAATGTAGTTCCACAGGGAAAATGAAGTAATGAAAATATCATTACATTAAGAGCTGTTATTATAGTCCATCCATTATCGACTAGAAGAGTTCTTAATGATGATAGATTTTCATATTCAATCATTGCTCCTTCAGACATATAGCCCATTATTATAAGGGGTAGTACGATTTCATTTGCAGGTAGCCCTAGGATAAATCCTAAGAGAATCATTCCATCCATACCCAATAATGAACCAAAGGGGTCTAAAAATCCTGCTAATATACTCAATAGTGTAGCATCTCCAATAGTAATATTAGCTACTAACCAAGTTATACCTCCAGCTGGAGCTGCTATTAGTATAGCTCTACTTAATACAAATAATGTTCTATCTAAGAGAGATCTAATAAGTATTTTGCCTATTTGAGGTTTTCTATATGGAGGCAATTCTAGTGCAAAGGAAGAAGGAACTCCTTTAAGTATTGTAGAAGATAATAGTTTTGATACTAATAACGTTACAATAATGCCTAGTAATATTATTATAATGACTGAAATTGTTGATATTAGTGATGAAAAATTATCACTCAATACTCCTAAAAAAATCATAGATATAGCTATAAGTATAGGAAATCTACCATTACAAGGCACGAAGTTGTTAGTTATTATAGCGATTAGACGTTCTCTGGGAGAATCTATAATTCTAGTTGAAATAATTCCAGCTGCATTACATCCAAAGCCCATGCTCATAGTGAGAGCTTGCTTTCCTTGAGTTCCTGATTTTCTAAAGGCATTATCTAGATTAAATGCTATTCTAGGAAGATATCCTAAATCCTCCAATAGAGTAAATAAAGGAAAGAATATTGCCATTGGTGGTAACATAACAGATACAACCCATGCAAGAGTTCTATAGATTCCTAGAATAAAAAATCCATGTATCCAATCAGGAGCATTAAATATATTTAGGAATAAGTATGTTAGTTTATCTTCAATTTTGAAAAATAGATTTGATAATATTTCAGAAGGTATGTTTGCTCCTTGAATTGTTATAAAAAATATTATTCCTAATAAAAGTATCATTATTGGATAACCAAATAGTTTTGAAGTAAGTATATTATCTAATTTGGATTCAATATTATTGTTATTAGTATCATTAGTTACTACTTCTTTATATATTTTTTCTGCTCTTTCATATATTGAAGATACTATTCCATCTCCAATATCTTTTCCATTATAAATTAAATTTTCTATATTGGACAGGCTATCTTTATTTTCCATTCTATCACCTCTTAATTATTCATTAGAAAGAATAGTATTTATAGACTTTAATATTGATTTATCACTATCTATAAGTCTTAGAGCAATCCATCTTTTATTAAAATTTTCATCTAAAATATTGTCTAATTTCTTTTCAATATTTTTAATAGTTTTTTCTATGAATTCATCATATTTTAATCTTAAAGGATTAAGTTTGATTTTTTCTTCTACCATATCATTTATAGCGTTAAGTAATTTATTTACACCAATACCTTCTCGAGCTATTATTGGGATTACTGGGACTCCCAAATTTTTTTCCAGTTTTTTAATATCTATTTTGATACCTTTACGTTCCGCCTCATCCATAAGATTTAGACATATTATTACTTTATTTGTTATTTCTAATACTTGAATAGCTAAATTTAGGTTTCTTTCTAAACATGTAGCATCTGTTATTACTATGGTTACCTCAGGACTGCCAAAGCATATAAAATCTCGTGCTAATTCTTCGTCTTTAGATTTGGCTAACAAAGAATATATACCAGGCAAATCTACTATCAAATATTCCTTATCATTATGAGTGAAAAAACCTTGAGCATTATCTACTGTTTTTCCTGGCCAATTTCCAGTATGTTGATTTAAGCCAGTTAAGTGATTGAAAAGAGTAGATTTTCCGGTGTTGGGATTTCCGGCTAAAGCTAATACTATTTTATTATTATCTTCGATATTAAACTTCTTCCTTATCAATGATATTCCACTGGATTGATTTGTAAGTCCCATAAAATCCTCCTTAATTGATTAGTTCTATTATGATATTTTTGGTATCTTCAACTCTCAAAGCCATGATTGCACCTCTTATGTTGTATGCAATAGGATTACCAGAAGGGCTTAATCTTTCATTTCTGATTATAGAATTTTGAGTAAGTCCTAAATCTAAAAGCCTTCTTCTATTATTTGAACTCTCAGTCATATATTTAATTTTTCCTGTCATACCAACTGGAAGTTTATCAAGACCTGTTAAATTTTTCATATATATCATCCTTTCTATTAGCCTTGGCTAACAAATATTATGTTTTCTATTAATATTATATGAAGAATTTATTTTTTGGTTACAGAAGTATATAGATAAAATCAATAGTATGTTAGGTCATTATTAAACTTAGATATAATTAATAATTTATCAATCTAAATATTATATAATTTTAAATGAGTTAAATATTATTGGGGGTAATAAAATGGCAGATTACAAAGAATTATGGAAATCATTAGATATTGATTTGGAGAAACATGATGAGTTATGTGAAGTATTACCTGAATTTTACGGAGATATTTATATGACTCAAAAAAACAGGCCAGAGGGTATGAATTATTATAATTTTGTAGTATCAGAAATACATGGATTTAGAATTAAAGAATTGAATGAATTTAGAGGAAAAGGTGGTAAAGTATTTGGAGGTTTTTGTGTATTTGTTCCCGATGAAGTGACTTTAGCTGCGGGTGGTGTAGGTATTGGATTATGTGGAGGATCAGATTTTTGGGTTCCAGATGGAGAAAAGGTCTTACCAAGAAATATGTGTCCATTGATAAAAGCATCTGTTGGAGCTAAAATTGGTGGAACATGTCCTTATTTTCAATCAGCAGATATGTTAGTTGGAGAAACTACATGTGATGGTAAGAAGAAGGCATGGGAAATATTAGGAGAGTATACTCCTATACACGTTATGGATTTACCTCAAATGAAAAGAGAAAAAGACATAGAGAATTTTAAAGATGAAATAAATATATTTAGAGAAAAAGTAGAAAGTATTACAGGTAATAAGGTAACAGCTGAAAATTTAAAAGAAAATATAAAATTAGTAAATAAGAAAAGAAAAGTATTACAAAGATTGTATAATGCTAGAAAGGTTCAAAATTTACCTATAAGTGGTAAGGATGCTCTTTTGATTTCTCAAATAGCTTTTTATGATGATATTGAAAGATTTATAGAGAAAACTAATGAATTATGTGACGAATTAGAAGCTAGAATAGAAAAGAATATTTCTGTTTTTGATGAGGATACTCCTAGAATATTGATTACCGGGACGCCTATGGCAATACCAAATTGGAAAATGCATCATCTTATTGAGACCAGTGGTGGCGCTGTAGTATGTGAGGAAACATGTACTGGAACAAAATATTTTGAGAGATTTGTAGATGAAGATAATGATGATTTAGATAGTCAATTAAAGGCTCTTTCAGAAAGATATATGGGAATAAATTGTGCTTGTTTTAGTCCTAATGAAGGTAGAATAAAAGATATAATTAGATTGTATAAAGAGTATAATGCTGATGGTGTTGTGTACAATTCACTACCTTTCTGTCATACTTACGCAGTAGAGTATAAAAAGGTTAAAGATGCTCTTGATAAGGAAGGTATTCCTGTAATGATGATTGAAAGTGATTATAGTATGCAGGATGCAGGGCAGATTAAGACTAGATTAGAAGCTTTCTTTGAAATGCTTAATATGAATAAAGAATTAGCTTTATAGAAATAGGTGATAAAATTGATTTTTAATACTTATGTATTATTTCCATCTCATAGTGATGGACTGGCATTAGAAAAGAAATTAAAAGAAAAATCTATGAAATATACTATCTCTCCTACTCCTAGGAATTTAAGTAAATGTTGTGGGATATCTATCATGATTGATCCAAAAATTTTAGAAGATGTTAAAAGTATAATAGAGGAAAACAAAGATATAAAGATTAGTGGTATCCATACTATAGAAAGAAAAACTAGAAATTGGTTTAAAGAGGAGGACAAGTATGTATAGTATAGGAATTGATACAGGATCTGTAGCCACTAAAGGAGTATTATTTGATGGTAATATTGTAGATAATGTAATATTACCTACAGGATGGAGTCCAAAGAATGCTTCCAAGGAAGTTTTTAATAAGCTTCTTGAAAGGAATAATATTTCAGAGGTAGATATTAAGAGAATTATAGGGACAGGCTATGGTAGAATATCTATGGATTTTGCAGACAAAGCAATTACAGAAATAACTTGTCATGCTAAAGGAGCCTATTATTTAAATTCAAATATTAGAACAATATTAGATATAGGTGGACAAGACAGCAAAGTCATAAGTTTAGATGAGAAGGGAAATATCATAGATTTTGTGATGAATGATAAATGTGCAGCGGGAACGGGAAAATTTTTAGAGGTTACATTGAATAATTTAGGTATAGATGTAAATGAAATAGATGATTTAGTTAAAGACAATAAACCAATGGATATAAGTAGTATGTGTACAGTTTTTGCTGAATCAGAAATAGTTAGTTTATTAGCTAAGGGTGGTAATAAAGGAGAAATTGCCTCTGGAATATTATATTCTATTGCGAAGAAATCAAGTTCACTTTTGAATAGGGTTAGTATTAGGGAGAAGATTGCATTTACTGGAGGAGTAGCTAAGAGTAAAGAACTAAAAAGAATATTGAAAGACAAGTTAAATAAAGATATTTTTACTTCAGATAATACTCAAATAATTGGAGCTTTAGGAGCTGCAGTTATAGGTTGGAATTTAAAATAAAAGCCTTGTCAATGGATTATTTCTGTGCTAATCTAATTCAGTATAGGAAATATAACCTGAAAATAGATTAGGAGTGTTAATATGTTACATGAATTTTCAAGAACTGAAATGGTAATAGGAACTGAAAATTTAAATAAATTAAGAAATAGTACAATAGCAGTATTTGGCATAGGTGGTGTAGGGACATTTGTGGTGGAAGGTCTAGTAAGAAGTGGAGTAGGAAAATTTATTCTTGTAGATGATGATGATATTTGTCTTACAAATATTAATAGACAAATCCATGCTACAAGAAAAACAGTGGGTAAATCTAAGGTAGAAGTAATGAAGGAAAGAATTAAGGAGATAAATTCCAAAGTTGAAGTTACAACTTTTCAAGAATTATATAATAGTGAAAGTGCAGAGAGGCTATTATCAGGAGAATATGATTATGTAGTAGATGCTATAGATATGGTTTCTGCTAAACTTGATTTAATAGAAAGATGTACAATAAGAAATATACCTATTATGAGTAGTATGGGAGCAGGGAATAAATTGAATCCTACTATGTTGGAAGTTGCCGATATATTTGATACTTCTGTATGCCCATTGGCGAGGATTATGAGAAAGGAATTAAGGAATAGAGGTATAGATAAATTGAAAGTGGTTTATTCAAAAGAAAAGCCTATTAAATCAATAGAGTTAGAAGGAAGTTGTAAAACAAATTGTATCTGTCCTAACAAAGATAGAACTTGTGTGGAAAAAAGACAAATTCCAGGAAGTACATCCTTTGTACCATCAGTAGCAGGTCTTATAATTGCTTCTGAAGTAGTTAAGGATATTATAAAATAATTGGATATTGAAATGTTTAAAGGATCTTGTAATTTATAAGATCCTTTTTTTAAAAAGATTTTTATAGGCTAGCAAAATTTAAAGTGATTGTAATCTTATAAAATATGTATTTTAAAATAAAATAAAACAAATAAATTTTAAATATATACTTGACAAAAATATAAGTATATATTACAATATTAATTGTAATCATTACAAATTTAAAATCATTACATAAAATATAAAGTCAAATATAGAGGGAGAGTAAGGAGAATTTATCCGGTGGATTATGAGTAAAAATATAAGTGAACATTTAAAAAAGAATGGTATAAAACCTTCATTACAAAGGACTAAAATATATGAATATTTGATAGAAAATAAAAATCATCCAACAGTGGATCAAATATATAATGATTTAGTTAAGGATATACCTACTCTTTCTAAGACAACAGTATATAATACATTTAACTTGTTTATGGAAAAAAATATCATAACAATCATAACGATTGAAGAAAATGAAACAAGATATGATGCAGATACAACTTTCCATGGGCATTTTAAATGTGATGAATGTGGTGAAGTGTATGATTTTGATATTGATGATATACAAATTAATAAAGATATTTTAAAAGATTTTCAAATTAATGAAAGGCATTTATACTTTAAAGGCAAATGTAAAGATTGCCTTAAAAAGTAATTAAAATATATTATAAAAAAGGGGAGATTTATTAAAATGGCAAGTTTAAAAGGAACTAAAACAGAACAAAATTTACTTAAAGCATTCGCTGGAGAGTCACAAGCTAGAAATCGTTATACAATGTTTGCAAAGCAAGCAAAGAAAGAGGGATATGAGCAAATATCTGACTTCTTTTTACAAACAGCAGAAAATGAATATCAACATGCTAAGATATTCTTTGGATTTTTAGAAGGTGGAGCAGTTGAAATCACAGCTGTTTATCCAGCAGGAAAAGTAGGAACTACTGCAGAAAATTTAGAAGCTGCAGCAGAAGGAGAACATGAAGAATTTGTTGAATTATATCCTGAATTTGCAAGAGTAGCAGAAGAAGAAGGATTTAAAAAAGTAGCTTTTGCATTTAAGACAATAGCTGATATCGAAAAAGATCACGAAGATCGTTATAGAAAATTACTTAAAAATGTTAAAGAAGAAGAAGTCTTCAAGAAAGAAAATCAACAAATGTGGTATTGTCGTAAATGTGGTCATGTACATGTAGGAGAAAAAGCTCCTGGAGTATGTCCAGTATGTCAACATCCACAAGCATATTTTGAAATTAAACAATCAAATTATTAATTTTAAAATGACTCTCGAATTAGAGAGTCATTTTTTAGTGTGTTCTTATCTGTCTAGGCCTTATATAGATGTTTTAAAAGCTTTAAAGAAAAGTAAATATATGGAATATAATATTTAAAAGAAAATAAAAATTAATTAAAACATTTATAATTTACGATATTTTTTTACTTTTTATATTATATTATAAGTATAAAGAAATTAATAAAAATAAGAAATGATACTTAATAATATAATTTTAGTATTAGGAGAGTAGTATGATAATTGTGTTTTTAGTAGCAACAATAATAATAATATTTTTAATATATTATTATTTACTTCAAAAAGTTATTGAAAATAGAAAACGAAAATCATTATACGAATTTAAAAAGAAAAATTTTATGTTTTTTAGTTTTGCTTTTTGTATACTTATTAGTTTAATTTTCACGATAGTTCCATCTTTTATAGATAATTTTGATTTTAAATTTAATTTATTGAAATTTTTTGTTATTTTAGTAGTTACATCACTTATATATATGCCTATACAATTATATATGTATAATAATTAACATCCATATAAAGATAAAGACGAACCATTGTGAAAAAGGATATTTAAGTAGTTATATTTAAATTAGATATATAATATAATTGGTAACAATACCAATAACTGGTATTAATAGAACCATGAGGGAATAAGAGATACGTTCCTTTGCCGTTTTGTTGGTCATGAAAAAACATAACAAGAGTTGTCCAGACTAGGGGCTAAAAAAACTAGTATGTATTTTTTAATAAGTTAATAATTTTATAACGCGCTGATTAAAACTAGCATGTTTTTTTATAGAGGAGAAAAAATCATGAGTAATTTCCAGGAAATTTTACGTTTAGTGATGATATTATTTATATGGATAGTGATTATAAGAATTTTTATGAATTTTATAAATAATATTGGAAAAAGATTAGGAATAGGAAAATTCTTTGTAAATTTATTGAAGAAAGTTAGAAATAAGTTTACAAGGAAAATGTAAAAGTTCTTTTTATAAATGTGTTCTTATAATTTTTCCGGTTTTATTGGCAGTTGCAATATTATTAAATCCTCAGACAAGAAGTTTAAAAGATATATTAATATTTTTAGGTATTTATTTTGTAAATATATAAGTTTATTAATATACAAAATTTTAAGTCTATATATAGAAATTAAATATACTATTTATTATTAAAGAATAAATTTCTAGGTTTTACAAAAGTATTACTTTCACAAACTCGCTAAAAACTATACAACTATTGATATTACTAGGATAGAGTATATTTTATACTTTATCCTTTTTTATTTTCGTTCCTTTAATTTGTCATATTGAATGGATTAATGAAAACACAGATTATAGTTAAATAAAAAGTAGATGCTACAATGAAATTATATGTAGGAGGATTATCTATTTTTAAAAGTAAGATAGGACATATGCCAGTTATGGTAACTTTTCTTAATGTTTAAGTCTTTCAATATAGAAAAGAAGAAAGATGTAAAAGTTTTATATGAAAAAGCTAGAAAGAAATCAGTATTATAAATTAGAGTATCTATTAATATGAATTATAAAAAAGAATGTGAAAATTCACCTTCTTTTTTATGTGAAATTATCATATTTAAAGTGAGTAAAACAGATGATATATATATGATAAAAATTGTATAATAAATAAAATATGATATAATAAACATAAATGATAATTATTATCAATAAAAACGAAAGGATGATGATTTTGAATAAAGAAATGAATAAATATTTAGAATTAGATGATAAAAAAATAGAAAAAATTACAAATATATTGATTAATTATTTGAAAGGTGATATTAAACATGATGAAGCAAAACAAAAGATAAATAGTTCTTTTGAAAAAATAACAGCACAAGAATTTGCATTATGTGAACAGCATTTAGAAGATTATAAAATAGATGATAATGATTTAACACGTCGAATAGAAGAAGTCATATCGCTTGTAGAAGATGTATTAATTACAAATAAATTAAATCTTCCAGAAGGTCATCCTATAGATACTTATTTAAAAGAAGTAAAGGCTATAAGAGATGTATTAGATGAAATAAGGAATATGTTAAATAGAGAATTTATTAAAAATCAATGGCTAGAAATATATGATAAATTATTAGAAATCAAAGTGCATTTTGCAAGAAAGCAAAATCAACTTTTTCCTGCCTTAGAAAAAAAGGGATTTAATAAACCTTCAAAAATAATGTGGACATTAGATGATAATGTAGAAGACGTTATAAAACAAGCATTGGAGTATTTAAAAAATGATGAAGAAGAGAGTTTTTTAAGTATGCAAAAAGAAGTAATAGATATAGTAGAAGATATGATGCAAAAGGAAGAAGATATATTATATCCTACTGCAATGGAAATGATAAGTGATGAAGAATTTGTAGAAATGAGAAAAGGTGATGATGAGATAGGATACTCATTGATAGAAGTACCTCCTTTATATGGAAATATAGATACGAAAAGTGAAGATATGCCAAATGGGGAACTTCTAAAAGACTTAAAAAATATTCTAGTGAAACATGGTGTGTTAGAAGATTTAGATAAAGATAGAGAGTTAGATGTAAGTCAAGGAAAATTAACTCTTGAACAAATCAATTTAATCTTTAAACATTTACAGGTAGATTTGTCTTATGTAGATGAAAATGAAATATCAAAGTTTTATAGCGATACAAAACATAGAGTATTTCCAAGAAGTCCAGGGGTAATAGGAAGAAAAGTCCAAAATTGTCATCCAAAAGAAAGTGTTGATAAGGTAGAAGAAATAATTAGGGCATTTAGAAGTGGAGAGCATGATGAAGCTGAATTTTGGATAGATATGGGAGATGAATTTATTTATATAATATACAATGCAGTAAGAGATGAGAATGGTAAATTTAGAGGAGTACTTGAAATGATGCAAGACGTTACAAGAATAAGAAAACTTGAAGGAAGTCAAAGGCTTATATCTTGGAAAGATAATAAAGAGAAAAGAGAAAAACAAGTTTTAAATAAATATGATATAAACTCTCCAACTTTGATAGGGGATTTAGTAAAGGAATATCCATATATAAAAGATTTTTTAATTGATTTATCTCCAAAATTTAAGAAATTAAAAAATCCAGCAATATTTAAAACAATGTCTAAGGTGGCTACGTTAGATATGATAAGTAAAAGAGGAAATATACAAATAGATAAACTTATATCAAAAATAGTAGAAAGAATAGATAAAGAAAAAGAAATAGAATAATATGAAAAAAATAATTTTTATGATAGTAGGAAGTATTAGTTTAATATTAGGAACAATAGGAATAATACTTCCTGTTCTTCCTACTACTCCTTTTTTACAGAACTTATGAGCGAGAAAGCCCACTTCTTCAGATGTGGGATGAAAGCGATATTTTTCA
>NZ_WSFU01000068.1 GCF_016820635.1 Anaeromonas gelatinilytica
GTATCACTCCATGCTCTTTATGAACATGGGAGGCTGTCAACATTGTAACTGTTAGTTACCTCCTGGAATAAAGTGAATATCCATATTATCCTTACCAAGAAGATTTTTGATGTAGGCCTTTGCTTTATTGCTATGTATATCTTCTCCATATCCTATATTTTGCTCAAGATTATATTTCATTAATAATTCTAATATTCTCGGATGAGCCCCTTCGCTATAATCATTCATAAAACTATACATATATATACCCTCCGTTATTATAAAATTTATTTTTTATTATATCATTATAAATTTACTTTATTTTCAAATTTCTAAATCTATTTAACATAGCAGCAATTTCATATTTCCTTGGAAGAACCATATCTCCAGGATTACCTCTATGAAAAGATACCACATCTAATCCCTTTATATACATATCATCATATACTCTTTCAACTATTTCTGATAAAGTCATCTTATTATCAACTATTTTATTCATAATATATTCTAAAACAAAAGCCATAGTATTTACTTGATTAGAATCTATTAATTGTTCTAAATCTCTAAGCTCAATATCCAATTTATTATATGTTATTTTATCTAATCCTCTAGGCTTTATTTTAACTCCTTTTTTCCCTTTTAAAAATGAGGATTTCGATACAATTCTTGGACTGTCATCTTTCAAAGATATTTTTGATTCTATTTTTCTTGAATTCTTTATTTTTTTAACTATGTTTTTTGCCTTTTCTGTTACATCCTTTGGTTTATATTCATCCATCATTATCACATGATCTGCAACTTCAAAATAATCTCCTGAACCTCCAATTACTAAAACTGATGATACTCCTAACTCACTATATAGAGTTCTTACATTGTCAATAAAAGGTGTTATGGGTTCTTTTTCCCTTATAACCAAATTCTGCATCCTTCCATCTCTAATCATAAAATTAGTCGCACTGGTATCTTCATCTATTAATAACAAATCTGTTCCTATTTCTAAAGCCTCCATTATATTTGCAGCTTGAGATGTACTTCCACTAGCATTCTCTGTAGAAAACCTTCTTGTATCTTCCTTCATAGGTAAATTATTAATAAAAGGAGATATATTCACTTTTTCTACTCTTCTGCCATCTTCAGCCTTAATTTTTACAGCATCTTCTCTAGTAACAACGTACTCTCTACCATCTTCTGAAATATGGTCATATATCCCTAATTCTAATGCCCTAAGTAATGTAGACTTCCCATGAAATCCTCCTCCTACTATAAGAGTAACTCCTTCTTTAATTCCCATTCCTTTAATTTTTCCTTTATTAGGTAATTCAATTTCTATTTCATATTCTTCTGGACTTATAAATGGTACCACATCTTTTTTCATAGGACGTTCTGATACACCACTTTCTCTGGGAAGTACACTTCCATTAGCAATAAAAGCTATTAAATCCCTTTTTTCTATTTCTTTACGAATGTAATTCTGATCCTCTACTAATTTTACTTGATTAATAAGACCATCACTATCAATAGCATTATAGAATAAAGAAGATTCTACTATCTTAGGTATAGCTTCAAAAAAAATACTTTTTGCCTTTCTTCCTAAAACTCTTCTACCTGCTGCAGGAAGTCCTACTGTTAATCTAGCCTCTACTATATTTTCATCTATTATAACATAATTTCTTTCTAAGATTTCTTGACCACAATATCCAATAGAAAGCAATCCACTTTTCCCTGATCCCTCCACTCCTTTATAGTTTTTATGTATATTTTTAGCCATAGTTCTACTTAAATAATCTACTACAGCTCTTTTCTTGTATTTAGTATCATATAACGTTGACTTAAATCCAGCCTTTTTTTCTGGTACAGTTACCCTAATTCTTGATGGAGCAGCAAAGGGATCACCTTGTACATAATCAATAGATAATGTAAAATTCATAAAATTATATTGTCCTCGTAATTCTTTATATGCCTTATATCCCTTTCCATCAATTTTATCTAATATTTTCTCTAGTTCTTTAGATGGTTTCAATTTTATTTCTCCTTTCTCTGATAACTCTTACTATTATTTTATCCATAGTTAAAGATTTTTTCAAAAAAATTTTATTAAAAAGTAATAATATACATATAAATTATTAAATCTTCTAAATTAAATATTTAATATTCATAGTTTTGGATATATTAATAATATACTTATTTTAAAAAGGAGAGTGTAAAATTATGAGTATAGGTAAATTAATTATTAAAATTATTGTTGCAGCAATTGCAATTGCAATTGCAACATTCTTTACTCCCGGAATGTCTAATCAAGGTGGTATATGGTCTTTAATATTAGCAGCTATTGTAATCGGAATATTAGACTGGCTTATTTTAAAAGTAACAAAAATAGATGCATCTCCCTTTGGAAGAGGCATTATAGGTTTTATTGTTGCTGCAGTAATACTTTATATCACTGGATTAATAGTCGATGGTTTTACTGTAACTCTATTAGGAGCTATTATCGGTGCACTAATATTGGGAGTAGTAGATGCGATTATTCCTGGAGAAACAACAACAATGTAGCATCATAAAAAGTTCTGTAATCCAAAACAAGCAAAAGAAATTTTAGATAAGACTATAAAAAATAATTAACGATAATGAATTATCTAATATTTGAAATAGAACTTAAATCTACAATAAATAAAATCAAATAAAACAAATAAAACTTAGTGTTTATTAATTCTTTTTTATCCTCTAAACACTAAGTTTTTAATTGCTTCAAATTTTTTACCATCTACTATAAAAAACATATTATATAATTCATATATTTCTTAAAATTTATCATTATTATGTATAAAAATTTAAATAAAATTCAAATAATAGTAAATAATAACCAAGAACCCATTATATAGGAGGTGAGTAAGATGAAAAACAACAGAAAAAATAAAAATAACAGAAACAATAATCTTAAAAATGAAAATAATAATTTTAATGTAGAAATGGCAGATGAATTTGATTTTAATAACAACAACGAAAATAATAAGAACAACAAAAATAACAAAAACAATAGAAACAACAGATAATTAAATGAATACACAGTTTCAAAAATAGCTCCTATTTATTAATGAATAGGAGCTATTTGTATTTTCCAATCTAATAATCTATTTTCTCCTTCTAATTTTTGTATTTCAGTTATATCTTGACTAACTTCCAATACTCCCTTATATTCCCCATTACTATTTCTCAATGGAAAATATTGAATTAATATTTTTCTTCCTTTTAAATCAATCCAAAATCTAGCATTATCCTTCTCTCCACTACGAAAACTTTCTATTATTTTATTTACAATATGTACACTATTAGGTGGATGACAATTTTTTACGTCTCGTCCGATTATAGCTGGTGAACGAGAAAAAACTCTATCTTTAGGTTTAGTAAAATATTTAACTTTATTATTTTCATCTACAAAAGTTAAATCCACTGGTAATTGATTAAAAATCATCAATACCTGTTCAAGCTCTAATTCTCCAGTTTCTGTTCTAAACAATATTTTTTCATCATCACTATTTATATATTTAATTTCACTATCGCTATCTCCGATATCTTCTCTCTTCTTATCTATAAATGGAAATCCATATTCTAAACTCTGTTTATGCATTTCATACCAATCCTGATTACTTAAAACTTCACTGGCAGATGGAAAAAGTATTAAATTTTCTTTTTTCACTAAACCTAGAATAGCAAAAAATAACTTTCCTATAGCTATATTGATTTCTTTTTCATTACTTTCCTTATCCTTCAAAATTCTAATCATTTCTTTAACTTTAATTCTTACTTCATCATGAAGTGCCCACATTATTTTCAAGCCTTCAAATCTTTCCATTCTTTTTTCTAAATATGGAAATAGTATATTTTCCTTTTTCAAATAATGTTCATTAAATTCTTGTAATTCTTTAATTCTAGATAATAATATTTCCTTTTTATTTTCAACTTCTTTATTCTTTAATATTTTTTTGATTATATTAGTTTTCTTTTCTAATGCTTCATTTTCATAGATTAAGTCCATAAGAAAATTATCATTTTCAGGTTTTTCCCACCTATAATTATATAAACTTTTATAAAATACATTTATAACTTTGTCTAAAAATACTAATATTTCCTCTGAGTCCATTCCTTCTTCTAATAAACTATAAAAAATTTCAAAGGCTTCTTGAGGTTGCACATTCTCAATATCTTCTTTGTATTTTAAGTAAAGTTCTTTATTATCATCATTATCCCTAATTCCTTGAACGTACTCAATTAATCTATCAACTCTTTTCTTATCTACATTCATTTTTTCGCCCTCTCTAAATCAACTTATTCATATATTTAGAATCACCCAAATAGTATAGAAATTACACAATATATTATTCTTTAATTTGAATTTTCTCCAGTAATTACATAAAATTCATCATTCAAATCAATAATCATAATATTACTAAATCCTAAATCTCTCAAACCCTTATAAAAATGTTTAAACTATACTATTCAATTTAGCAATTTATATGATATCGTATATTAAGTTAACTAAAAAAACAGTTAGAAAATTTCTTAACTGTTTCTTAGTTATTTAGTATACTCCTTTTTCATTTAACATATCCTTATATTTATGATCAATTTTTAATATATGTTTTTCTATCCAATCAGCTACAAACATCAATGCATCCATCACAACTTTATCCTGTTTTAAATCTATATCTTCTGTTTGTAATTCTTTTATTCTTTCAACAAACATAACATGTTGCTTTTTATGTTCTTCTAATTGATCATAATCATACTTTTCCATAAGCTTTTCTTCATAATCAAAATGATATATAGTATAATCTTCTAATTCTTTCATTATAGCCATTATCTCATCATAATGGTCTAAATCATCCTTTGAAGTTACTAGAGTATATAAATTTCTTCCGATCTCAAATAATCTCTGATGTTGTTTATCTATCTCCTCTATATTGCAACTAAAATCATCTTTCCACTTAAACATAAGATTCCTCCTCTAAATAATATATATTTTTTATACCCTCTCATAACAATTTTAACCTTTTATAATTGATTATAACGACTTTTTTATTTTTAAAATTCTGTAGTAATTTTAAAAAATCTCTAGAAGCATATCAAAACTCCTAGGGATTTTCTATTGAAGTTTTAATAATAATTCTCCTGATTTAATCTGCTGTCCTTCTTTTACCTCTAGACTTTCAACTATGCCATTATTTGTAGCCTTTATATTTACTTCCATCTTCATAGCTTCTAATATCATCAAAGTTTGATTTTCCTTTACATTATCTCCTTCATTTACTAATATCTTCGCTATAATACCTGGGATATTTGCTCCAATTTCATTTTCATTTGCTGGATCTGCCATTTTACTGATAGATTCTAAATTATTTATCCTAGCAGCCTTATCTAAAATTTTTATTTCTCTTCTATTTCCATTAACTTGAAAAGCTACAGTAATATATCCATCATTATCTCTAACTCCTATACTTAAAAGCTTAATTATAAGAGTTTTACCCTCTCCTATTTCAACCTCACAAGTTTCTCCTACTTCTAAACCATGGAAAAATATATCACTTCCCATTCTACTTAAATCACCATATTCTTCTAAATATCTTAAATAATTCTCAAATACCTTTGGATAAAGAGCATAACTCAACAATTCACTTTTATCAAAGCTTTTATTATATCTGTCAGATAAATATTTATCAGCATCGTCAAAATTAAAATCATCTAAAAGCTCTCCTGGTCTACACTCAATAGCTTTCTCTTCTTTTAATATAATATTTCTAATATTTTCAGGAAATCCTCCCATTGGCTGTCCCATCATTCCTTTAAAATAATTCACTGAAGAATCTGGAAATGTAAGATTTTTACCCTTTTCTTCTATGTTCTCTGGTGTTAAATCATTTTGAACCATAAATATTGCTAAATCTCCTACTACTTTTGATGATGGAGTAACCTTTATTATGTCACCAAGCATTTCATTTACTTTCTTATACATTTCTTTTACTTCTATAAATCTATGCTCTAATCCAAAACTTTCAACTTGAGGCTTTAAATTTGAATATTGACCTCCTGGAATCTCATATTTATATATTTCAGCAGTACCTGATCTAAGATCAGATTCAAAATCTCTATAAACAGGTCTTACCGCATTCCAATAATTAGATATTTGTTGTAAATTTTCAAGACAAAATCCTGTTTCTCTAGATGTATTCTCTAATGCTGCAACTACAGAATTTAATGCTGGTTGACTAGTAAGTCCTGACATACTATCAAAAGCTGTATCTACAATATCTACTCCAGCTTCAGCTGCCATAAGTAATGTAGCTACTCCATTTCCACTAGTATCATGAGTATGAAGATGTATTGGTATAGATATTTCTTTCTTTAAAGCCTTAACTAAATTATAAGCAGCATAAGGTTTAAGTAAAGCTGCCATATCTTTTATACCTAATATATGAACTCCCATATTCTCCAATTTCTTTGCTGTTTTTATATAATAATCTAAAGTATATTTATTTCTAGTATTATCTAATATATCTCCTGTATAACATATACAAGCTTCTGCTACTTTTCCTGTTTTTAATACCTCATCTATTGCTACTTCCATACCTTTTATCCAGTTTTGTGAATCAAATATTCTAAATACATCAATTCCTTTATTTGCAGATTCTCTTATAAATTCTCTTATCACATTATCAGGATAGTTTTTATATCCAACACCATTAGAACCCCTTATAAGCATTTGAAATAATATATTTGGTACTCTTCTTCTAAGTTCTTCCAATCTTTTCCATGGAGATTCATTTAAAAATCTATATGAAACATCAAAAGTTGCTCCTCCCCACATTTCGAGAGAAAATAAATCTTTTGCTAATATAGATGTATCCTTTGCAATCTTTATCATATCTCTACTTCTCATTCTTGTTGCCATCAGTGATTGATGGGCATCTCTCATAGTTGTATCTGTTAAAAGCAACTTATCCTGATTCTTAATCCATTTTACTAATCCTTCTGGTCCCTTCTCATCCAATATTTGTTTCGTCCCATTTTCAACTTCACCATTGTTTCTTGGTACTATAGGTATATTAAACTCATTTTTTACTCCCTTTGTTTCATTTACAACTTTTTCTCCAAGATACTTCAATACCTTAAGTTCTTTATCTTTCTTAGGTTTTATATTAAAAATATCTGGATTATTTTGTATAAAACCTGTATCACATTCTCCCTTTATAAATGCATCATGACTTAACACATTGATTAAAAAATCTGAATTAGTTTTAATTCCAGTTATTTTATGTTCTCTTATAGCCCTAATATTTTTCCTTATTGCATCCTCAAAAGTTCTAGCCCAAGATGTGGTCTTAACTAAAAGACTATCATAATAAGGACTAATATAAGCTCCAGTAAATCCATTACCACCATCCAATCTCACACCAAATCCTGAACCTGTTCTATATATATCTATCTTTCCAGTATCTGGAGCAAAATTATGAAATGGATCTTCAGTAGTAATCCTTGATTGTATAGAATATCCTCTAACCTTTATAGAATCTTGAGAAGGTATACCTATTTCCTTTGAATCTAACGAATATCCTTGAGCAATAAATATTTGACTTTGTACTATATCTACTCCTGTAACCATCTCTGTTACCGTATGTTCAACTTGAATCCTAGGATTCATCTCTATAAAATAATGATTACCATAGATATCAACTAAAAACTCTACTGTTCCTGCACTTCTATATCCTACATATTTTGCAATTTTCAAAGCATCTTCACATATTTCTTCTCTTTTCTCTTGATTTAAGGAAAAAGCAGGAGTAAATTCTATAAGTTTCTGATGTCTTCTCTGTATAGAACAATCTCTCTCATGTAAATGAACAATATTTCCATATTTATCTCCTAATATTTGTACCTCTATATGCTTTGGTTTTTCAAGATACTTCTCAATAAATATATCATCTCTCCCAAAGGCTTTTTTTGCTTCACTTCTAGCACTATTAAACTCTTTTATTAATTCGTCTTCCTTCCTCACTATCCTCATACCTCTTCCTCCACCACCGGATGAGGCTTTTAACATTACTGGATATCCACACATTCCTGCAAACTTCAAGGCTTCTTCCTCTGAGCCTATAGGTTTTTCAACACCTGGAATCGTTGGTATTCCTGCTTTCTTTGCAATCAGTTTTGAATTGATTTTATCTCCTAACATATCCATCATTTTATAATCAGGACCTATAAACTCCATACCTGCTTCCATACATTTCTTTGCAAATTCTACATTCTCAGATAAAAATCCATATCCAGGATGTATTGCATCTACGCCCTTATTAATTGCTAATTTTATAATTTCATCTATATTTAGATATGCTTCCACTGGACCCTTATTCTTACCTATTTCATAAGATTCATCGGCCTTAGTTCTAAAAAGGGAATGTTTATCTTCATTAGTATATATTGCAACAGTTCTTATTCCAAGTTCTTGGCAAGCCCTAAATATTCTAATTGCTATTTCGCCTCTATTGGCTACTAAAATTCTTTTAAGTTTCACCATAATAAATTGCCTCCTTACAATATTACTTTATTTAAATGTATCTTTACTATTATATCATAAATATTATAATTTTGTAATAAGTATTGTGTGTTTATCTTAATTGGTTCCTAGAGTAATTTCTGAATCAAATACTAATTCATTATCCATATACGTACTTCCAATCTCTTCTACTATAGCATTTGAAACTTGTCTAGTAATAAATTTAAACCCATCATCAGTTAATTTTTTCCATGTCAAGTTGTAATAATTTCTTTGATACAACACTAGAACTAAAAAAGGCATATTTTTTCTTAAGAAAAAATATGCCTTTTTTAGTGTTTAGATAAATATAAAAAACTTTTATATTACAAATTTACTAAAACTTTAAGATATTTAGCCCTATATTATCATCATGAATTCTATCTAACTCCCCTTCATATACATCAACAAATATCTCACAAGTAGCAGATATACTAGCAGAATTTAGATGTCCACCAAACGCTCTATTTTTTTCATCTCCTATAGTTATATGTAAATGTAAATAAGGTTCATTCTCTATAGAAGAAATATTACCTATCAATGCTGTAATTTCATATTCTCCTTCATAATCATTAGAAATATATTTTCTTTTATTTACATCATATAATCCTATAGTAACTTTATCTGCTGCACCAATACCTGTAACATTAGCAAGTTTAACATTAGTTTCTTGAATGAATCTTTTAATAGACTCCACTATTTCTTCACCTCTATCCAATCTAATTACATACTTGCTTCCAAATTTTTTATATTCCATTATAATACATCTCCTTTATAAATATAATAAACTTCTAATATATTTTTAAATAAAGTTCATAATTAAGTTATATTCATCTTTTTATCTTTCCTAAATTCTTTTAAATAAATTCCATACATTAATATTACACCTAATAATGCAAGAGCAAATATCAAAGGCCATACATTTCCTACACCGTATATCTCAATAAATCCTCCTGTTATGTATGGCGCTGTTGCTGAACCTACTCCTGTTATCAAAGGAATAATGGCATTAACTCTTCCTCTATGGGTCATAGGTGCATGATTAGCTATGTAAACCCCACTATTTGTAACATTTAAAATCTCTCCAACAGTCCATATAATTGTCGAAACAATGAATAGTGGATATGCTTTTGCAAAGTATAACATTCCAAACCCTATAGCATAGAAAATTCCAGCTAAAGAAATATTGAGAATTGGCTTGAGTTTCTTTGTAATACTAGTAACAAATAATGTCATTATAAGAACCATCAAAGCATTAGTTGTACCTAATGTACCATACATCTTTGTACCCTTATTCATTCCAAATAGTGACTTCATCTGTAATGGTGTAGTATAGCTATGTTGAGCATATATAAAGGAATATATAATTGACACCATAGCAAATATAATTAGTGCTGGTCTTTTTAATAATATAGTAAATATTGATCCTTCTTCTGCTCTTTCCTTTGTGCTAAGATTATAAGATTTTTCAACTTTATCCTCTGAAGGCTTAGATTCATCTACAAATTTCACAACTAAAAGCAAAGAAAGTAAGGTTGTAATAGCATCTCCTAAAAATATCCATTTAGTATGATTGTAGTATAATAAACCAGCAATCAATGGACCTATAGCAAATCCTACATTAATACCAAGATATATTAACGAAAAAGCTTCTTTTCTATTAGATTCATCTGTTAAATCTGCAGTAATTGCACTATTAGCTGGATGAGCTGCTCCACCAAAAAAATTAGCTAATATCAAAAAATAAGGAATTAATAGTGAATTTCCCAGGAAAGCACAAGGAATAAAAGATAAAGCAGCTAATCCTTGGGAAACTATCAATATCTTTTTTCTTCCTATACGATCTGATAAGTACCCACCTAAAAATGATCCTGGTATTGATGAAATAGCTAGCATCATAAAATAAAGACCAGTTTCCTGTTCTCTCATACCCATTTTATCTGTTAAAAAGAAGGTTAAAAAAGGATAAACAAAAGCTCCCATACTATTTATTATCCTGGCAAAGAAAAGAATATATATACTTCTTGGCAATCCATAATAATCACTAAAATATCTTTTAACTCCCATAATAGTAATCTCCTTACTACATAATATTTTATTACTTTTATATTATATAGCATTAGCATAGAAAAATATAGTATTGTTTGAATATTTGATAAACTATCATTTATAACATAATTTAAATATATTTCTTACTTAAACATTTTTTATCATTGTAATATTATTTTAAACTTTCAATATAGCCCTACCTAAACCGATTAAATCTAATTTACCTTCAGAGGGTAACATTTCAACAATATCAGGATATGTAATTCCACCTGTTAATATCACTGGAATAGATATAACTTTTTTAATTTCTTCAGTAAGAGGTAAAAAATGTCCTTGTTTATTCATATCTGGATTATATGTTTTATCACACTTCCTCTAATTTATTAAATTTACATTAAATTTTTATAGTATATTTGAAATAGTAAGAACTTCTCGTTCCTTTACTATTTCAAATAATTTTTTTAATACTTCTATCTCTCCAAGAGAAAGAGCCTCATTATTAATACTTATATATTTATTAGCCTTGGTAATAGATAAATCTATATTATCTATTTTTCGATAATCCAAAATAATACTCCAATATCTTCTTGTTCTATTCCATTTCTTCTCCACATCTTGAAAATCTTGAATTGCTAAATTCCAATTACCTTTCTCTATTTGAACAATTACTTTATTTAAATCCTTAATAAAAATATCAATTTGTTTATCTATATAATCTAAAATAAATAACCAACCTACTATTATTATCAAGATTAATATAGCAGAAAATAAAAATATCTTCATTTTGAACCCTCACTATGCATGTTTTTCTCTTGAACATATATTTTTTCTCTTCCATCTATATATGCAAATAATACATTTTTTACATTATTTACTCCAAAATTTTTTAGTTGTTTCTCAAGCCATATCTTGTCCTTTTCTATTATCCGTAAACTTTCAAAATTAATATGTCCATCAACTACTAATGTAATAGGAATTCCTTCATGTGAACACACTATATTCAAATCATCTAAAGTTGGAATCTTTTTGTTTGCCTTAGGTATTATACTCAAATCACCATTAGTTTCTAAAATAGCATATTCTACATCATTTAAAGAAGGATAATTTTTTATTCTTATCTGTTCAACTAAATCATTAATATTTATTCTTAATTTTTTTAATTCTTTTTCATTTATCTTACCTTTACTTATTAATATACTAGGTTTTCCACATATTATTTTTCTAGTTTTTTCACTCTTTAAATTAATATAAGATATTAATACCTCTAAAAATAATAATGCACTAATTGCAATTAAACCATTAATCAGAGGAACTTCTAAATTTTCCATAGGTAAAGTTGCGAGTTCAGCAATCATAAGGGTTACTACAAGCTCAAATGGTTGCATCTCCGACACCTGACGTTTTCCCATGATTCTCATGCCTATCAGTACAAATACATATACTATGATTGTTCGTATTAAAATTATTATCATAAATTAATCTCCTCAATGAATATCTATATTATTGAAGTATCACCTTTTTATGATATTTTATTCTACATTATTAAAATCACAAAAAACATTTAACCCTAACATCTTAAATGTTTTTAATTGTTATATTAAATTACCATTAAGAGTAATAAGGCAGAAGGAAATATTTCCTTCTGCCTTATAATTTACTCAAAATAATCATCAATTAAACTAAATCATCACTTTACACATATTATTAGTAAATTCTACTGGATCATCAATAGGTAATCCTTCAATCAAAAGAGCTTGATTATATAATAAGTTTGTATATAAATCTAACTTATCTTTATCATCTTTTTCATAAGCGTCCTTTAATGACTTAAATATATCATGATTAACATTTATTTCTAAAATCTTATCTGCCTTTACATTTTGATTATTAGGCATAGCACTTAATACTTTTTCCATTTCAATTGAAACATCACCTTCATTGGCTAAACATACAGGATGATTTTTTAATCTCTTTGATGCTTTAACATCCTTAACCTTATCTGATAATATTGTTTTCATATTCTCAAATAATTTATTATCTTCTTCTTCAACAGAACCTACATCTTCATTTTCTTTTGATTCTATACCTAAATCTCCACTAGATACAGATTTAAATTCTTTATCTTTATATTTCATTAACATTTTTATAGCAAATTCATCTACATCATCAGTAAAGTATAGTATCTCATATCCTCTATCTAATACTACTTCTGTTTGAGGTAATTTTTCTATCCTATCAATAGAATCACCTGTAGCATAATAAATGTACTTCTGTTCCTCTGGCATTCTAGAAATATATTCATCTAAAGTTACTAGTTTTTTCTCCTTTGAAGAATAGAACATTAATAAGTCTTGTAAAACATCTTTATTATTTCCAAAGTCACTGTATACTCCATATTTTAATTGTCTGCCAAAAGATTCATAAAACTTCTCATATTTTTCCCTTTCATTTTTAAGTAAACCTAACAACTCACTCTTCATCTTATTCTTAATATTTTTAGCTATTAATTTAAGCTGTCTATCATGTTGCAACATTTCTCTAGAAATATTTAAAGATAAATCTTCTGAATCAACCATTCCTTTAACAAAACTAAAATAGTCAGGTAATAGTTCGCTACATTTATCCATAATCAATACACCATTCGAATATAGCTCTAATCCCTTTTCATACTCTTTTGTATAATAATCAAAAGGAATATTTTCTGGTATATATAATATCGAATTATACCTTACCATACCCTCTGCTTTAATATGAACATATTTAACTGGTTTATCAAATCCATAGTGCTTTTCTTTATAAAAATTCTCATAGTCTTCTTTTGTAAGTTCATTCTTATTTTTTCTCCATATTGGAATCATACTATTTACGGTTTCTTCTTCTATATACTCTTCATATTCACCCTCACTGTCCTCTTTAGGCTTATGTTTAGTTAAATCCATTTTTATTGGGTATCGTACAAAATCAGAATACTTCTTAACTATCTCTTTTAATTTATATTCTTCTAAATACTCATCATAATTTTCATCATCTGTATTTTCTTTTAACTTTAATATAATCTCTGTTCCTATAGAATCTTTATCACATTTTTCTATAGTATATCCATCTGCCCCTTTAGATTCCCATTTATAAGAATCATCACTTCCTAAAGCCTTAGTTATTACAGTAATAGTATCCGCTACCATGAATGCTGAATAAAATCCAACACCAAACTGTCCTATTATATCATAACCATCTTTTAACTGATTCATCTTCTTAAAATCAAAAGAACCACTTTTAGCTATAACACCAATATTTTCCTCTAATTCTTCCTTAGTCATACCTATACCAGTATCAAAAATCTTTAAAATTCTATTTTCCTTATCTGGTGTGATTTTAATATAATAATCCTCTTTATTAAACTTTAGTGTAGTATCAGTTAATGCCTTATAATAAATCTTATCTATAGCATCACTAGCATTAGAAATAAGCTCTCTTATAAATATTTCCTTATGCGTATAGATTGAGTTAATCATTAAATCTAGTAGTCTTTTAGATTCTGCCTTAAATTCTTTTTTTTCCACTGTAACTCTCTCCTCCCATTAATTTAAACTTGCCTCTATTAGCACTCTTATTTAACGAGTGCTAATCCATAATTGATTTTTATCATATTTTCTTTTGTATGTCAATATATATATGTTTTATTTCCTAAGGTGTATAATAAATAAATAATTATAAAAAGTAAGGGAAATAATAGTAGATGACTTCAGCGAAGAATAATAGAAATAACAGATAGTTTATATAAAAACAACCCCGTTCAATAAGTTGAATGGGGTTTACATATTATAGTAACATTAATGATAAACTAGGTACAAAGGTAATAATCAATAAATCAATTATTAGAACTAATATGAAAGGTATAGTACCTTTAATAACATCAGATATTGACATATTACTTATACCCGAGGCTACAAATAGATTCAACCCAAATGGTGGTGATAACATTCCTATAGCTAGATTTACAATCATTATAACTCCAAAGTGAATTGGATGTACACCTATATTAGTTAATATAGGTAGGAATAATGGTGTCAATATAAGTACAGCCGCACTGGAATCCATAATCATACCTACAAATAATAATAATACATTAATAGCTAATAAAATTAGAATTGGTGAGCTTCCTAATCCTAGGACACTTTCTGCTACCTTTGTAGGAACTTGTTCAAAGGTTAAATACCAACTGAAAATCTTAGAATTGGCTATAACAAACATAATCATAGCCGAAGTTATAACTGATTTTCTTGCGATAGAAAATATATCACTAAATTTAATCTCTTTATAAATAAATATTGAAATAATTAGACTGTATATTATAGCTACGGCTGCTGCCTCAGTGGGTGTTGCAAATCCAAAATATATGCCACCTAATATAATAACAGGCATCAGTATACTAAAAAGTGTATCTTTAAAAGAAACAATTACCTCTTTGAACTTTGGAAATGGTAATTTTTCTTGTCTATTTAGCCTTGAATATATATAACTAAATACTATAAGAGATAGTCCAATAAATATTCCTGGCATAATAGCAGCAATAAATAATTCACTTATAGATTGTTCTGAAACAACTCCATATGTCATCATAGTAATACTTGGGGGTATTATAATTCCTAGAGAACCAGCAGCACATAATAGTCCCACAGTAAATTTCTTAGGATATTTATTTTCTATTAAGTTCGGTATCATTACTCCACCAACTCCGGCCACAGTAGCAGGACTTGATCCTGATAGTGCAGCAAAAAACATCGATGATATAATTGCTGTGATAGGTAATCCACCAGTAATCCATCCAAATAATTTATTGGCAAAATCAATCAATCTCTTGGATGCTCCACCCTTTAACATTATATCTCCTGCAAAAACAAAGAAAGGTATAGCCATTAAACTAAAGGAATCCACTCCAGAAAACATCTTTTGAGCTGCAACCTCTAAACTAATATCACTGGCTAACATAGCCACTATGGTAGACAATCCTGTTGTTATACTAATAGGAACACCTAATAAAAGTAATATAATAAAATTTACTAATAATATCATTCCCTCACCTCTTTTCCATTAACCAGGTCTATTATTCTGTTCACTATACTAAATACATATCTAACTAGCATAAATGATACTCCCACTGGTACTGAAGCATAAGGAATATATAATGGTAAAGGTATTGATGTTGCTATAGTACCTAAAGATATAGAACTTTGTATCATTTTTACTCCTGCCATTATAGTCAATATACAAAAGGCAATATTTATTAAATCTATTATAATACTAATTACTTGACTGATTTTCCCTTTAATTAAATTAGATAATGCATCCATATTAACATGGGCATTCTCTTTGACCGCAATACTACTTCCTAAAAATATAAACCAGGCGATCATATATCTTGCCACTTCCTCTGTCCAGGATATAGAGTAATTAAACATATACCTCATTAAAACTTGCACAAATACTAATAGGGAAGTAATAATTAACAAGCTTGAAGCAGTTAATTCTTCAGTCTTATTAAAAAATTTAAAAACTTTTTTCATTTAATCCACCCTTACTCTTCTATAAATGTATCAAGAGTAAATTTACTCTTGATACATTATCATTATTATTTTGTATATTTATCAACTAAATTAAGTAATTCTTCTCCATCTTCTTTTTCTAAAAATTCATCATAAGCTTCTTTAGTAACTTCCTTAAATTCTGCCTTTTCAGCTTCATCAAACTCATCTATAGTTACACCTGCATCTTTAATCTCTTGTAAATATTCCTCATCTTTTCTTACTGTTTCTTCCCATTCCCATTCCATTACTTCCTGAGCTACTTCTTTAGTTAATTCTTGTAAGTCTGAAGGCATAGATTCAAATTTGTCTTTATTCATAAAAAAGGAATATCCCATAAATCCATGGTCGCTAATTGTCATATAATCCTGTACTTCATAGAATTTTTTAGTTGCAATATTTGCAAATGGATTTTCCTGTCCATCCACAGTTTTAGTCTGTAATGAAGAGTATAAGTCACTGAAAGGTACAGATATTCCTCCAGCATTTATAGCTCTAAATTGAGTAACTAAAAGAGGACTTTGACTAACGCGAATCTTTAATCCATCTAAATCCTTAACTGACTTTATTGGTTTAACAGAATTAGTGATTTGCTTAAATCCACCTGTCCAATATCCTAGAGACACTAATCCCTTTTCTTCTAAATAACTATCTAATTTTGCTCCAACTTCTCCTTCTAGTGCAGCATATGCACTTTCATTAGAAGTAAATAGATATGGTAAATCAAATAGCTCAAATTCTTCAACAAAAGATGTAACTGTTGATAAGAAAGGAGCATTCATATCTAGTGTTCCTTCTAATATCTGTTCATTAATTTCCTGATCGTTACCCATTTGTGAATCAGCATATATTGTAACCTTGATTCTTCCATCACTTTTCTTTTCTATAAGCTTTTTAAATTCTTCTGCTGCTGCACCCTTTGGAGTTGTAGGTCTGACAACATGGGCAAATTTTAATTCATAAACTTCATCTGTTCCAGCATCTCCTGAAGTATCCTTGTCATTACCACAAGCTGCTAGTGGTAAAATCATAGCTACCATTAATACAATCGTTAAAACATTTTTTTTGATTTTAGTAATTTTCATTATTTACTCCCCCTATATATATTATTTTCTCTGTATTCTTGCCAAACATTTTCAAACCAGGATTTATACTCTGGAATAGGTCTGACTTGAGTCCAATATTGACTAAATTCTATTAAATTACTATTTTCTACAATTTGCGTTTCACAAATCTTGTCATTAGTTGTGTTATTTAATGAATACTTCAAGTTAACTCCTTGATAATCTATTTTATAGTCTCCATTTTCATTATGAACCAAATACGATCCCCTACTATCTCCTCCTTGATTAATATACTCTTTGATAGAACTCAATACTGAAATTTGAGTAATAATCATATCATAAATACGAAATACATTAGGTAATTCCTTTAAATCATTTATACGTATTAAATCTGTTAAAGAACTAAATGTCCTATTAAAATTATCAATGGATTTTCTTACTTCTGAAACTTTTCTTATGAAAGCTCCGTACTTTGACATTTCCTTTTGAAGTTCCCCTTGGAATTCCAGTAAATTAGATTTTTCATTTTTATCAACTTTAATAGTTTTAATAAAGTCAATTTTCTTCTCTACTTGACTTCTAACCTTGTCCTCAAATTTATCTACTTCCATGGGCTTTTCAGTATAAACTTTTGAAATATATTCTGCTGCCCTATAACTACCTACTTGAGTAGAGTTTAGTGCTGTTCCTCCTGGGCGATATACTCCTAGAGTTCCGTTAACTTCTCCTACTGGGAAGAAATGTTTTATATTACTCTCCCACCAAGTGTCTCCAATCAAACCACCATTTTGGTGTTGAGCACATACATCAATTTCTAAAAATTCCTTTTCTATATCAATATTGTGATCCTTATATAACTTAATAGCCAATGGATTCATCTTCTTTAACCTATCAATAGGAGCTCCAAATAAAGCATTAGAATTAGCTAAATACTCATATGCTTCTTTACCTAATAGATCAAATTGAAATTCTCTGTCTATATCTGCACAACTTGGATTTCTTCTAAAGTCCATGAAAACTCTTCTACCCTTTATTTGGGTTTCCACATATATAAGAAGATCTACCATAGAAGATCCATTATTAGCAAGTTTTCGTGAATCAAAGGGCCATTGATAACCCTTTAAGAATACCGCATTTAATAAATCTGATGGGTTTTTAAAGTAATCCTCTAAAAACTCCCTTTCATCTTCCATATTCTCATCAGTAGATACATATCTAGGTATTACCTGTTGATATGTTCCTGAGAGGTTCCATCGGAACTTTGTAGAAGCTATTCCATATTGCCATTCAGTTAAATTATGACCTTTAACTCCAGCTTCTAAGGCAATTCCTGTAGCTCCAGACTGGCTTTTAGGATATACAGATCTATAGTAAGTGGAAGCAGGACCTCCAGTACCATAGACAATATTCCTACAATTAAAAAGTGTTAATCCATAGTTTGAATCATTTATATTTTTAATATCTATTGCTAGTACTCCTACGGATTCATTTTTATCTGAATCCTTTAAAATTCCTATAACTAGAAATCTATCAAACATATCAGTACCATTTTTTCTAACTTGTTCTTCAAGTTTTTCAGTCATATACTTTGAAGTCAATGGTCCTACAGAACTGGCTCTGCTGTTCTCATCATGATCCGTCTTATATCCAATATATTGTCCATATTCGTCATGGGGAAATGGTACTCCTATATTAATTAAATTGTAAAATCCTTTTAAAGATAGTGCAGCTTCTACAAGGGCAATATCTCCATGAATTGCTCCACCACTATACAATGTATTTGCCATTTTTAATGGACTGTCTTCATCCATTATAGTAGTAGATTGTTTATAATAGGTTTGCTTATCGGAACCAGTATTTCTTGATGTTCCTTTATTTATTCCCTCAGTTATTATAGCAACATCTTTTTGACCCAATTTATATAATGAATCTGCAGCATTAAAACTTGCTGCTCCAGAGCCAATAACCACTGTATTGTACTTGTAAACGTCTATTTTTATACCATTTATTTCAACTTGTCCACTAATCATTTTCACTATAACCTCCTTATATGATAACCTCCATCAACATTAATAACTTCTCCTGTTGAATACATCATTTTAGGAGAACTCAATAAACTAACTGCTCCTGCTATATCTTCTGGATATCCCCATCTCTTTATAGGAAGTATTCCTCCTTCAATTAATTTATCATATTTATCTGTTACTGTTGCTGTCATATCTGTTTTAATGATACCTGGACGAACTTCATAAACAAAAATTCCATACTCTGCTAATCTATCCGCGAATAGTATAGTTACCATACTTATTCCTGCCTTAGATATACAGTATTCACCTCTATTTATTGATGATGTATATGCAGACATGGATGAAATATTGATTATCTTTGGTATAAAATCATTCTTATCTTGATTAATCATGACATTAGCAACTGTCTGTGTCATGAAATAAGTTCCTTTAAGATTGATATTCATTACAAAATCAAAGCTTTCAGGAGTTGATTTTAAAATATCATTTCTCTCCTTTGGTGCTACGCCAGCACAGTTAACTAGTAAGTCAATTCTTCCAAATTCCTCTACTATTTTTTCTACTCCATTTTTAATTTTATCAATTGAACCGATATCAACAGGGATAAATTTAATTTTACCATCAGAACTTTCAATTAATTCAGCTAATTTATTATTTAATGTTCTACCTAAACATGCTATAGAAAAACCTTCAGAATATAATTCTTTAACTATTCCTAACCCTATTCCTCTAGTTCCTCCACTAACTACGGCAACTTTATTCATTTGTTTCAACCTCCTTACTTTTCATATCTTTATATATTGGTAAGTAGACTTTAGAATCCCTTACTACACATCCACAAGTACCAATTTTCGCTTTCATTTCACTGCATTTACTGCATGAAACACAAACTCTATTTAATTTCATTTCTCCACTTTTAAATATATCTCTTGCAAAATTAGGGTACGAAATACTTCCTCTTCCAAATCCAACTAACTTACATAGTCCCTTTTCTAAACTTCCAGCTCCTACATAAGGGGCAAGTTGTCTAAACCAGCTATATCCTACCCCGACAATATTAACTTCAGGATTACTCTGCTGAATTTCACCTATTTCTTTAATCAATCTATTACAGCTAATAATAACCTCTTCATCTGGGACATAGTTTCCCATATCGTAGGGTTTATTTATATGGGGTATGAAGTAAGGATTCCCCATAGTAGTGCTAATTAATCTTACTCCATCTTCAGCTAGTAATTTTATTAATTTTTTAGGCTCCTCTAAATCAACCTTTATTCCTTTCGTTCTTGAAACTCCCCAACCATCAGGATATGGTAATGCATCATAAATATTTAATCTGGAAGCTAATAATAATCCTTTACATTCTTTATCAAGTCTTATTCTTTGAACAATATCTCTCATTAATCTGGTTCTATTTTCAAAGCTTCCACCATATTTACCTTCTCTATTATAAGCAGATAATATTTCCCCTAATAAATATCCGTGACAAGCCTTTATATCTATACCATCAAAACCTGCTTTTTTACTCAATCTTGCTGCTTCTACGAATCGTACTACAAGATTGTCTAAATATTCATCTGTCACAGTAGGATAATCTTCTGAAATTCTTATTGCGTCATCTAATGGATCCTTATGAGTTGCAATAATAGGATTTCTCTTTCCTTTCATTTTACAATAACGCCCTGCATGATTAAGTTGTATTATTGTCTTAGGTTCATAATCTTCACCAAACTCTTCTTTAGCAGAAGATTTTATTAGATCATTTAATGCCTTAAAGTATTCCCAATTATCCTCTGTTATCCATAACTGTTTATCATTAGATCTACCATCTTTACATACACTAACTGCCTCTAACCATATAAGTCCTGCTCCACCTCTAGCCATTCTCTGATATTTTCTAAAGGTTAATTCAGTAGGTCTTCCAAATTCATCAGAGTCCCCTCCCTCCATTGGATGAGTTGTCAGTAAATTGGGAATTGTATGTTCACCTATTGTAATCGTTTTCTTAAATACATCTAAATTATTAGAAATTGCTATATCTAAATCCAATCTTTCAATATCATTTTTTAATTCTTCAATATTTTTATAACTAAAGCTTCCATTACTTCTGACTGTATTCCTTGACAATATAATGCCTCCTTGATATTAACACTAATGGCCATTATGTTTTATTTGTTTAATTATTATCATTATAATATAATAGTTAATATAGTTATATTAAATAATTGCTTGAAAATTGATAAAACTTGTCATTATGGAGGAGTGATCTAATGAATTACCAAAATATTGATATGAATTTCACCACACTTTCATCTAATAAAAAAGGTCTAAAAGACCACTATCACAATGGGTATGAGTTAATCTTTATTACTGAAGGAAATTCAAAATTTGTGATTAATGGCTCAAACTATGATTTCTCCAAAAATTGCTTAGTTTTTATAAATAATGTAGAAAAACATAAAATGTATCCTATAAATACTCCTTACTCTAGATATATGATAATTATTGACTCTGACTATTTAGATAGTGTTATAAAGGAACATGCCCTACTATCCATATTCAAAATTAGGCCTAAAAATTTTAATCATGGATTTAATATCAGGAATGAAGATGCTCAAGTAATAAAATCTCTGTTAAATAATCTTTACAACATTTATATTAATAAAAATATACTTTGGCATGTAGAGTTTATATCAATGCTATCTTCTTTATTGATTCTGATTTATAGGAATTATACCAAAAAATTCCCCATTATGAATGTTAGAAAGCCTGAGCTGAGAATTTTTGAAATTCAAAGATATATTGATAAAAATTTCAAAAAAAATATTACCTTAGACTCTATTTCTTCAGATTTTTATATTAATAAGTACTACCTATCCCACTCTTTCAAAGATATTACTGGGTTTACCATAAAACAATATATACTATTAAATAGAATTGCCCATGCAAAAAATCAGCTCTATTATACTGATAATGACATTACTACTATTGCATTAAATTCTGGATTCAATAGTCAAAGTAATTTTATTCGCCTTTTCAAAAAGAAAGAAAATACAACTCCGCTACAATTTAGAAAACATTTTAAGTAACAATAAGATTAAGTATTATAAAGGGACTATCATAAAAAAGATATCTAAGAAATAATCTGGTGGTTTCCACCAGATATTTTTACGCAAAAAAAGAGACAGTTAAAATAACTGTCCCCCTTGTCTCTACAATTTTTGGGCAAGATATAAGTCTACTGTATCATTAATAATTATTTCATTTCCAAATTCTTCGATTGCTGCTATAATATTGTCAAAGAGCTATAATCTTATTGATTTTTCTAAAGCCAGATGGTCTGAATAAGTATTCAACAATTCTATATATTCAACTCCAGTCATTTTCCTAATATTCTCATATAGCTTAAACTCAATATTAGTAAACCCACATTGCTCTATTCTATTTATTATCCCTAAATATATTTTTGATTTATCTTCCTGTCCATTCTGATATATATTCCTGTATTCTACGCTTTATTCCTCCAGATATTTATCAGGTAGTTCTCTTAAATCAAAAAACTGATATTTTTCAACTTCTCTATTTACTGCTCCTTTAATAACAAAATCATCTGAATGAAAAATAACTATACTATCATTTTTAGATTCATAGAAATTATTATATATACCGAACAACTGAAAATCATTTAGAGTCGCTCCAAGTTCTTCTTTAAACTCTCTTTTTATTCCTTCTTTAAAAATCTCCCCTTTTTTATTAATTATTTTTTAATCTTTCTAAATATCTTGTATATTATTATACATAGTATCTAACTTTCATCCATAGGGAGGAAAGTCTATTAAAAAGCACTCTTCTCCCTCCAATCTAACTATTATATAACTTAGGATATCTCTCTTTTTCACTTATGAATTTGTAACCATCATATGCTTTTAACCCCTCTTTTTCTAATAATGATCCAATTATTTCAGTCTTTTTATTTTCCATGATTTCTCATATAATTCTCAATAAATCTATTTTTTATCAAAGTTTCTTTTTAATAATACTTTTCTATAATTTCTAAAGTAAAGTTGCAAAGCCTACTCCTAAAATCTCCTACCATTAGCTTAGAATTTTCTTTGTTTAGATAAAATCCATATAGATCTTCAATAGTTAATAATTCTTCCCTTTCTTTAAAAAGTTCTTTTGAAAATCTATATACATCATTCTTATTTATACTTTCTAATCCGTTAGCAATACATATACACCTAATGGCTTCCCAAGCATTTTTTATCTGAGTTATCCCACCTTTATTTAATTCATAATATGAAATATTTCCCTGTAAATTTTTCACTGATTTAATGATACGTTCTATGCGAATAGGAACAAAGTATTTAGGTGAAATTTTAGTGTATAATTCTGTCATGTCTTCTCCGTATATAACATTATGATATTTAATACTGTCAAAAGCATACAACCATAATTTAGGATAACCAGAAGGAATATTAGATGAATTCCATTCCTGTATTTCCCTATGACCCGTTTCTCTTACTATTTCCAGATTCTGCCATTGTATATCATATATTAACGGTTTTCTCGGAAATTCTCTTATAGGTAGCTTACTTTCAACCTCTCTAATAGTTTCTTCTACCCGTTTTTTAATATCTAAGTCTATATTATTATTTGATTTCGTAATAGTAATATCTATATCACTTGAATTCTCAAGAAAATCTTTTCTCACAACACTCCCATCAATAATTATACTAATAATTTCATCTTGTATTAATGAATCCATTTTTAATAGTTCCTGTTGTAATAGTTTTATATTTTTTAAAACTATATCTATGGTCGTCATTGTGACTACCTCCTGAAAAATTTCTTATCCGTATTACTCATATTCCCTCTCCTTTTTAATAACACTTTTTCTAATTTTATATACATATAATTCTACAAATTACTCCCAATAATCACTAATATATTTC
This sequence comes from Anaeromonas gelatinilytica, assembly GCF_016820635.1. Taxonomy (GTDB): domain Bacteria; phylum Bacillota; class Clostridia; order Tissierellales; family SIT17; genus Anaeromonas; species Anaeromonas gelatinilytica. The sequence goes on from NZ_WSFU01000068.1 coordinate 24,241, forward strand.
TTTTAATTTACCAGCCATGAAACCATTTTTATTTATTATATCAAAAAATATTAACTTTCTTAATACAATAAAAAATAACGAGGACTTCCTCGTTATTACATTTTAGTACTATCTTTTTTTGATTGGATTTTTGCTATTGCTCTCATATTATCTGCAGTAACTATTTTAACTGTGGAAAAGTCCTGGTTAAGATCGGTGATTTTATCATGAACATATTGAATCTCATGCTTTGTTTCTTCTCTTGTTATTTCATGTTCTTCTGTTATTCTATTATTTAATTTTTCTATATCTTCATTTACCTTATTAAAGCCATCAGTCATCTTGTCTTCCACACAGTCAAACCTTTTTTCCACTGCATCAAATCTTTCATCCATGCCGTCAAGTCTTTTTTCCATCACATCAAATCTTCCGTCCATACCATCAAGTCTTTTTTCCATCACATCAAATCTTCCGTCCATGCCGTCAAGCCTTTCTTCCATCGCATCAAATCTTCCATCCATGTCATTTAGTTTTTCTGCAATTTGGTTCAATATTTTTTCCATTGACTTCACCGTCCTTTTATTATATTATACCATATACTTTTTTTAGATGAAATAGAAGTTTATAATGGACCACAGCAATCCCATGAAAAGTTATCTTAATAAGAACTTAGAATTTAAGTTTTCAAAAAAATGGCTTTTCACCACTTAAAATATGAAATGTAACTATTTTCTTTGTGAAGAGAGCTGAAGCATAAATCTTTACAAGCATGACAAATAAACCTTTGTTATCTGTCACTAGGCCAATCTGCCCTCATTATGAAAATGACATTCAAAATTTAAAATATATACGTCTTATAAATAGAAATCTACTAAAAAAGTAGATTTTCTATCTATAAGGCATAATTTGTTTTCCAGAAATTTTACTACTACTTATATTTTTATATAAGTCATTTAAGCTTGTTATGATTAACTTAACATAATGTAAAATACACAAATTTATTTCCTTTAAATGGTTTAAAGTTAAAGGAATACTGCCTACTCCAGCTAGAAGTTTCTATATATTCCTCATTAGTTTTAATATTCTTATAATACTTTGTTATAGTCTGCCAATGCCAGTTAAATCCTTGTTTCCTATAATATTGCAACATTGCAACAGGAGAGTCTAACTTCAAGCCCTCCTTAACGAATTTTGAAGAATCCATTCTCCAAGGCTTGTAATGAATCTTCAGATTAACACCTTTACTGCGAGCATATGAGGCCATTCCACGACCTAAATTATAAACAGTAGGAACTCCTAACAAACAAGGCTTAACAAAAGTAAGTATTTCATTCATATGCTCTGTAAAATTATCCATTGAGATGTCCTCTTTTGTATATAAAGCTTCGCATCCTGATATATTTTTACTCATATACCAAGCAATATTGGCAGCTGCTACCGTACCACATCCTCTATCCCTATAAAACTCTTTATTAAACCATTTCTGATTTCCACCATAGTAGATTTGATTTTGTTCAAATACTGGTACGAAGGTTTTAGTTGTATTTCCTTGTAGCATAACTAATTCATATTCATCTAAGTTATTTTCCGATACATTACTAGTCTCTGCAGATTTTCTATTCAATTTTTTATTATTTTTATGCCTTTTTACTAAAGAAATTATATTCATTATCTATTTGCTCCCTTTATATGGGCTAATCATCATATTTTCTTTTTATTAAATATGGCCTCTTAATACTATAATATGTGCTAAACCCTATGAATATATCATTATTATCCTTTTATTAATTAAGGAGTAAAATACAACTTAAATCTTTTTGGCTACAAAAATAATTAGATTTACCCTGTTAATAAGTTTATTAAAATTTTATATTTCTTATTCTTAATCTCATGCTTTAATATTTTATGATAAAATATCTTAGTAAACTAAAATATTAATATACTGATAGGAGACTTTATAATGAATATATTCTTTTACATTTTAATAAATAACATAATGCCAATATTCTTTCTAATTACTATAGGTTTCATATTAAATAAAAAATTCAACTTTGATATATATACATTAAGCAAGTTGAATTTCTATGTTTTTGTACCTTCATTTCTCTTAGTAAAACTTTACACTACAGATTTAGAAATAGGAATGGTGAAGGTTTTTTTGTTTGCAATATTATTAATTACTATCAATTATCTAATAGGAATATTAATACCCAATATTCTAGGATTTGAAAAGTCCCTAGGAAATGCATTTATTAATTCTATATCTTTCATTAATTCAGGTAATATTGGCATTCCTTTAATAACTTTAATCTTTAGTAATAATGCCTTTATTGTTAATGGTGTCAATCCTTATCTTGATATAGCATTATCTACTCAAATAATTATATATATAACTCAAAATATTTTTACCAATACTATTGGATTTTACAATGCAAGCCGAGGAAGTACCGACTGGAAAAATTCTTTAAAAAGTGTATTTAAAATACCTGTTATATATATGATACCCTTAGCTATAATACTAAAATTTCTTCCTTATGATATAACTAAAAACCCTATTTGGTCTGGTTTGGTCTATGCTAAGGAGGGTATGATATCATTTGCTTTAATAGTCTTAGGAGTTCAGTTGTCAAAAACTAAAATAACCTTTAGAAATAATACAGTCTATCTTTCTAATTTTGTCAGGCTTTTAGGTGGCCCTATCATTGCTTTTGTATTAATTAAGCTTTTAAATATAGATTCTATAATAGCTCAAACCCTTATGGTGTCCTCCGGATTGCCTACTGCAGTTAATACTGCTCTAATATCTGTTGAACATAATAATGAACCTGAATTTGCATCTCAAGTTGTTATGACCTCTACAATTTTTAGTGCAATCACATTATCAATTGTAGTATATATAGCTGGAATATTATTCCCATTATAAAAAGACCCCCAGACTTTAGTCTGAGGGAATATATAATTAACCTTGTATATCTCTCTTATTATATCCTATAAACCCAATTGCAACTAAAGATGCTGCTATGAGAGTTAATACTGAAATTATAGTAAAATTCATATCATCAATTGGTATTTTAGGAACATGCCCAAAAGGTGACAATTTAGTCATCCATTCAGGAACTTGTAATATATCTCCTAGATATACAACAAAGAAGGAATATCCTAGATATAACCAAGTTAAACCTGTTAATTTAGGTATCAATCCAATCAATAATGCTGCTAAACCAACCATCCCCCACATCGCTGGTAAATAAACCATTGCAGCCTTAAACATAGTACTAAAGGCAATAGGATCATCCATTACTGCTGATGCCGCAGACCATAACCCTATTACTGCAAGAAACAATGAAATAAAACCAACTATAATAGATATTGCTAAAAAATTTCCCATTATATGATTGCGAGATACTGCTCTAGCCAATAGATGTTCAGTTCTATTTCTTTTCTCTTCACCCTTAATTTTTAAAACCATGATTAAAGCAGGAATAGTACAAATCATGGATATAATTGCCATAAGCATTGTTAAAAATTGTTCTGTTAAGGAAAGTCCTTCTCCAGGAGGTAATATTTGTTGTATCATTTCATTAGTCTCAAAAAAAGACTCTAAATCGCCAAATACTGATCCATATGAAACTCCTAGAATAAACATACCAATAAACCAAGAAATTATAGCCGTACGTTGAAGCCTTAACCCCAAACCAAATAGACTTTGTAAAAATGATGATGCAGTTTTCCTCCCTGGTTTTGCGGGTATAAATCCAGCCTCTAAATCACGAATTGAATTCAAATAATAAGCGAATGCCAATATAATTAGTGACTCAACTATAACAATTAAAATTGGCCACCAATAGTTATTTACATATACTTCAGTACGTAAAACTAATCCTAAAGGTGAAATTCTTGCTAAGGTTTCGCTGCTAATATCACCAATTGCACGTACAAGATAAGCTAATCCTAAAAATGTAAAAGAAAATCCAATTGCTCCTCTATCACTAGATGAAAGTTGTACAAATAATGCTGTAATAGATGTAAAGAAAATTCCAGTAGCTCCTAATACAACTCCATATAATATTGAACCATTCAAATCCATACTTTCAATACCTAAAGCATATAATCCAAATCCTACAATTATGGCTAAAATTATATTAGTAATAATAGAAACAATAGTAGTTGATGCTAAATTAGACAATCTTCCTACAGGAAGAGAACGAATCATTTCAATACGTCCTTCCTCTTCATCCAATCTAGTATGTCGAGAAACCAATAATATGCTCATAATAGCTACAGCTAAAGCAGTAAAAAGAAGCATCATATGAGCCATCATTGCCCCAACTGTATAATTATCTAAGCCATACCCTGGCCCTACCATTGCAGTCATAGCAGGATTTTCCATGGTAGCAGCCATTCCCTGTCTTTCTATTTGACTAGGATACATCTCAGAAAAAGCAGGAACAATAATTAATGTAATCAATGTAATTGCAATTAACCAAATAGGTATACGAATACGATCACGACGTAATATAAAACGGGTAAGTTTTCCTGTATTATAATATAATTCTTTTGGCATTATAACTCACCTCCGTCTCCTTTATAATGTCTCATAAATAAATCTTCCAATGTAGGTGGTGCACTTTCCAATTTAACTATTTTAAATTGATTTACATATTCTATTACATTGCTTAGTTCTTCTGTATCCACTTGGAAAGAGATTGTATTATCCTTCTCTTGAATTTTATGAACACCTTTAACTGTACTTAAAGATTTTATTGGTTCTCTTGTCTCTACAAAAACACTTGTTCTAGTTAAATGACGCATTTCATTTAAAGTTCCAGATTCAATAATTTCACCTTGACGAATGATACTAACTCTATCACATAATCTTTCTACTTCAGATAGAATATGACTAGAAAGTAAAATACTTTTTCCTGATTCCTTAGCTTCCATTACATATTCTTGAAACACCTTTTCCATTAGTGGGTCTAAGCCTGATGTTGGTTCATCCAAAATATAAAGTTCTGCATCTGATGCAAAAGCAGCAATTAATGCAACTTTCTGTCTATTACCCTTTGAATAAGTTCTACATTTTTTTGATGGATCTAAATCAAATCTCTTAATAAGTTGTTCTCGACGATTCTTATTATTAGAACCACGAAGTTTTACAAATAAATCTATAACTTCTCCCCCAGTAAGATTAGACCATAAGTTTACATCACCAGGAACATATGCTATTTTTTTATGGATTTCAACTGCATCATTCCAAGCATCCTTACCAAAAATCGTCGCTTTACCTTCAGTTGCCTTTAATATACCAAGTAATACACGAATTGTAGTACTTTTACCTGCTCCATTAGGTCCTATAAATCCATAAACTTCTCCTTTATTCACCTCAATATTAATTCTATTTAAAGCAGTAAATTTCCCAAATTTTTTAGTTAAATTATCTATTTTTAAGATTGACATTCTTATACCCCCTCCTATTTATAATAAATTTTTTTTAATAGCTCTAAAAAATCATCAAACTCATCCCAATAAGGATCCAATTTAACTGATGATAATTTTTGACCTTTAAAATCATTAATTAGATGCTTTTCATAACCCTCTATTGTATAATTAATTAATTTAATTATATTATCTGAATCTATATCCTCTCTAAATAAAGATGTATCTATATTTTTAAAGAGTTTAGAAAAACCTAAATCCCTCAATTTTGTAAATCGTTCTTGTAATTCCTCTGATAACTCTACATCTTTATTTATATAAAAAGTTCCAAAGAAATTGAAAATATAAGGATTTTTAGCATATGCTTTCATTTTTATCTTAGCTACTTCCCTATATTTTCCAATGAAATCTGACTGATTTTCATTTATCCGATTTAAATACTCATCAATCAAATAATTTATTCCATAATCAATTAAATAATTAAAAAGCTCTTTCTTACTTTTAAAATAATAAAAAAGCATTCCCTTTCCTATACCAGCCTCCTTTACAATAGTATTTGTTGAAGCACGTTCATAACCTTGATCAGCAAATTCTTTAAATGCTGCATCTAATATTCTCTGTTGTTTCTCAGAATCTAATTTTAGAAATTTTTCTATAATTGTGAATCACTCCTTAATAGGAATTTCATACTTCGACCATGTCGGTCTATAAAAAATTATACCATCAGTAGACCATATTAGTCAAGAAATATTTCCTCATTTTTTATGAATAATTATAAAAAATCTTCAGAAATTCAAAGTGTCTAATTTATAAATTACACTTTATTAAACCTGATGAGTTTTAAAATCTCAATTATTTTCATCTGATATAAATATTATGATAACTTCATATTAGTTTTTATTCATATATTTTTTCAACAAATATCTTTTTTATATTTTATATAATTATATATCTAATAAAATAGTATGCAACAGAAAAAGCTAGACTAAACGCCTAACTTTACAAAATTTATTTATACTTTTAAAACAAATTGAGATTTTAATTTCACATTTCCAAAACCTAAATAAAAATACTGAGGACAATAATACTATCCTCAGTATAAATAAAATCTAACTACACTTATTATGCTTTTCTGAAATACTACAACCACTACAGCCTGCACAACCACCTTGATTTTTCTTTTTTCTGATACTATATATAGAAAAAATTAATGCAGTGACTATAATTGCTACAACAATGAAATCAACCATGTTTCCCATCCTTTCTACTTAGAAACAGCTATATGTTTTTTTGAATTTCTTATCTTATTTGTAACTCCTATTGCAATAGCTACTAAAAGAATTATCCCAAATACAATAAGTACAATATCACCATTAACGACTGCTGATTCTGATGCTTCTTCCATAGCTGAAATATTAAGAGTTTTTGATGTTGTAACCTGACTACCTTTAAATATAATACTACCTATTGCATTAACTAATAATGCTAATATATATGCTAACCCAGTTTGATAGCCAACAGCAAATAATGTCAATTTCCAGTTACCAAACTCTCTCCTCATTGCTCCTATTGCTGCAAAACATGGTGCTGCAAAAAGTGTAAATATCATAAATGCAAAAGCAGTTACCTGAGTAAACTGAATTGGCATAGCATTACCTACAGATGCAAATGTAGCTACTACAACTTCCTTCGCAATAAGTCCTGTCATTGATGCAACAGCTGGTGCCCATGAATCTCCAAATCCAAGAGGTACAAACACCCATCTAATAGCTTCACCAATTCCTGCTAACATACTTTCAGATACTCTTTCAGGTGGTAAATATTCTAATGAAAAACTAAATGATTGTAATAACCATATTACAACACTAGATACAAATATTATGGTTCCAGCCTTTTTAATAAAAGACTTTGCCTTTTCCCACATATGAATTGCTACACCTTTTAATCTTGGAATTTTATAAGTTGGAAGTTCCATAACAAAAGGCGCGGGTTCTCCTGCAAAAAACTTTGTTTTCTTTAAAAATATACCAGATATAATAACAGTAAATATTGAAATAATATAAATTGATGGTCCTACCCATGTTTGCTCAGAAAACATCATAGCAATAAACATTGCAAATACAGGAAGTTTTGCTCCACAAGGTATAAAAGGTGTAAGCAAAATAGTCATTCGTCTATCTTTCTCATTTTCAATAGTTCTACTTGCCATTATACCTGGTATAGAACACCCTGTTCCTATTAACATAGGTATAAATGACTTTCCAGATAGCCCAAACTTTCTAAAAATCCTATCCATAATAAATGCCACACGAGCCATATATCCACTATCTTCTAATAAAGAAAGGAAGAAAAATAATATCATTAATTGTGGTACAAAAGTAAATATGGCACCTATACTACCTATAATTCCATTACCCACAAGATCAAGCGTCCATTCTGATGCGCCAAGATTAGTTAAAACAGATATAGAACCATCTTGAATTATTCCAAAAAAGTCTTCAACATATCCTATTGTCCAATCTCCTACTGTAGATATTGATACATAATAAATAAGCCATAATATTCCAAAAAATATGGGCAATGCAAGCCATTTATTTGTTACAATAGAATCTATTTTATCTGAATTAGTCATCTCTCTATATACTTTTTTATAACATTTAAATATAACTTTTTCTATATAATTATATCGTTCAGTGGTAACTATACCTTCTGCATCATCATCAAACTCTTCCTCAAGTTTTTCTACTATTTGTTTTATTTTATTTTGCTTAGTTTCGCTCAAATTCAATTTATCAATAATTTTTTCATCTTGTTCAAATAATTTTATCGAATACCAATATTTATTACTTTCATCATCAATATCATTTTTAATTAATTCAGAAATTTCGTTTATACTATCTTCTATCTTATCACTAAATATGTTCTTAATGATATTTTCTTTATTACTCTTTGCCAGTTCTATAGATTCACTAGCCAAAGCTCTAATACCATTACCTTTAATAGCCGAAGTCTCTATAACTGGACATCCCAATTCTTTAGAAAGTTCTGCTACATCAATTTTGTCACCATTTTTATTTACAACATCTATCATATTCAATGCAACTACTGTAGGAATACCCGTTTCTACTAATTGTGTAGTAAGATAAAGATTACGCTCCATATTAGAAGCATCAACTATATTTATAATTACATCTGGTTTCTCATCAATAAGATAATCTCTAGTAATTACTTCCTCCAAAGTATATGGCGATAACGAATATATACCTGGTAAATCTATTATAGAAATATCTTTATGCTTCTTAAGTTTTCCTTGTTTCTTTTCAACTGTAACACCAGGCCAATTACCCACATATTGTGATGAACCTGTAAGTTCATTGAACATTGTAGTCTTACCACTATTAGGATTACCTACAAGTGCTAAATTAATATTCAATTATAATTCCCCCTTATTCATATACATTTTATTCTACAACTATTTTGTTCGCATCTTCTTTTCTTAATGATAACTCATATCCTCTTACAGTTACTTCTATAGGATCTCCTAATGGAGCAATTTTACGAATAAATATTTTTGTTCCTTTAGTAATTCCCATATCCATAATCCTTCTTCTTACAGCACCTTTACCATCAAGTTTTTTGACTTTTACAGTGCTACCAGGCTCTATATTTTCTAATCTTTTCACATCATCAACTCCTTTTAAATCATAATCCTATTTGCCATAGTTTTATCAATCGCTACTCTCGTACCTTTTATATTTACGATAAGATTTCCTTGAAATTTTGATACAATTGTAACCTTCTCATTTACTATGAATCCAAGACTTTCTAAAAAATTTTTTGTTTTATTCTTCCCATTTATCTTCTTAATTAAGTTTTGTTTCCCTACTTCAGCAAAGGTAAGTGGCATAATTAATTCACCTCCAACTATATCGTATTAATCAAATTATGTATTAAAATCAATAGAAAGTAATAGTAATTTTAATATGATATTGATAATTATTATCATCATCTAATTATATAGTATCAATTTTTTTTAAATGTGTCAATGAAATTAATTAAAATTTTACAAATAAAAAATACCCTCAAACATCAATTTCAAGATAGATATATAATATATCTATCTTGAAACAGAACTGATATTTATAAAATCTAATCCTTAAATAAATCTCATTAGCATTTGTTTCTTTATAAATCTAATTGAATCAACTAATTTCATAAAATCCCTTTTTATTTAAAATTAGGTTTTTATAAAACATCCAAGGAATTTTAAGTTTTACTTTGTTATGATTCTATAAAATTGATATTAAATCATTATATTACTTAGTTTATAAAAATAAAACAGAAAAAATACTAAGTTGTATAGTATTTAAAAAGGGATTAGAAAAGAACACTTACCTGAGATAGCTAGTAAGTGTTCCGGAGATATACCTTAGAATTAATGGTTTATTTAGAATTGGTATTGGATTTACGGCAAAAATTTATTATGATAAAAAGCCATAATCCGTGAATTACCACTGATTTTAGTACTAATATTATATTAGAAGAATCATTAACTAATCTTGTTACCCAATAAAAAGGCAACAGTGCTCCTAAAAAACTGGCCCATGGTAATTTTAATAAATCAATAAGTGCTAAGATAGTAAAGACACCAAAGCCTTTAGCATAGGTGAGTCCCTTTACTTTATCGTCAGCCACTGTAAATAATAAAAGTCCTATAATTATTGAATCAATACCAAGAAGTATACTAATAAGAGCTAAAGTAAATGTGGGAATATAAAATATATTTAAGATATAATATCCTATAAAAGTGTATATTATACTTAATATAAATGGTATTACTAGTCTATTACATATATATCCTACAGAACCTAAAGGAGTAACGGACATTAATTCATATATTTTAGCATCCCGCTCATCAATCATTAAGAAAGCTACAACAGCTCCTAACATATTAGGAGTAAATAGTAGAGACGCAGAAAGAACATATCCATAATAATTTTCCAAATTAAATCCGGTCATATTGTATAGTACGGGAACAAAAAATACTATCAAGAGTTTGAATACTACAAAAATAAATATTGGAATGAACATAAATAAAATAAGTAGAGGCTCTCTTATCATCATTTTAAAATCTGCTTTCAAAGAAGTAGTACTTATCATTTACTTTCACCTCCATAAACAATTCTATTCTCAAAGACATTTTCAGTATAATTAAATAAAAGTATATTTGTAATAATCCCTGAAATAATAAAAAAAGACACATTGGCTGCTGATATTCCATAAAATGCACCAAATATTAATCTAAGTCCCAAAACACTGGGGAAAATATTAAATAACCAGTTATAAGGGAAGTCTATTAAAGAAAAACAAGGAAGAATACCAATAAACATATACGGTATCATATCGATAAAATATTCATTAACACTATCAGATCTTGTAACCGTTAGGAATCCTAAAAGAGTAAAAAACACGGAAGATATTAAGATTCCTACCATTAAAAGAAGCCAGTTAATAGATTCTCTGTAGGTGGTAGCACCAATAATAATACCAGCAATTTCACCAAGTATGCTAAGTGATATGATTTTTGATAGCAAGTATTCTCGTATTCTAAGAGGGGTTACGACAATGTATTGAAGTACTCCTTGTATTTTTTCCAACATAACTATTCCACCAATGAAGAAAAATCCTACAATAGAAGGATCCCCAAAAATAATAAGAGGAATAGCAATTTTACTTGCATCGCTGGGAAGTTGACTGATTATTAGCATATATATAAGAATAAGAACTATATATACAATATAAAAACCCTGCTTTAATTGAAAAAGCACATCCGCTTTAAGCGCTTTTATAGTTCTCATAATAATTCCCTCCCTGTAAGTTTGATAAAAATATCTTCTAAAGTTGCTTCTTGGCTATGTATTGTTTTAATATTTTTTGACTTTAGAATTTGAAAGAAGTTTGAATTATGAGAAATGGAATCCATTGGAAATTCTTCTTTTTTTAATACATTATTTTCAACATATTTAACTTTAACCGTATGTTTACCGTACTTTAATTTCAAATTATCAGGTCTATCAATAACAGGGATACCGCCATCTACAATAAACGCAACCCTATCACAGAGCTGTTCAGCTACAGTCATATTATGAGTAGTTAAAAATACTGTCTTTCCTCTCTCTTTTAATTCTACTATCATATCCTTAACTATTTTTGCATTAATAGGGTCAAGGCCAGAAGTTGGTTCATCAAAGAATAGAATCTCTGGATCATGCATAATTGAGCGAATAAAATTAAGCCTCATTTTCATTCCTTTTGAGAACCCTTCTACCTTTTTATCCTTATCTCCCAACAGTCCCACTCTCTCTAGTAGTTCATCAATATTTAAACAGTTATTTTTATAATAAGAACCTATTAGTTTTAAATTTTCTATAGCTGTCAGTTTCTGATATAGATTAGGAAAATCGAATGCAACTCCAATGTTTTCAAAAAAATCCTTACTCAACATCCTCCTTTCTTTTCCCATTATCTCAACACTACCTTGGTAGCCACGAAGCAGTCCGATAAGAATTCTTTGAGTCGTTGTTTTCCCTGCACCACTGGGACCTAAGAATCCGAATATTTCTCCTTTTTCAATATTAAAGTTAATTCCTTTAATTGCCTTTTTCTTAGATTTTTCATATGTAAAATCCATTTCAGAAACTCTAATCATATATATCCTCCTTTTAAAATCACGTGTTCTTTTTTGAGTTAAAAAAAATTACCACTTCCCTATAAGTCCCATAGCTCCGATAAAATAGAATAAAAATAGTTCAGTTATAAGACGCTTTCTAGTTTTTTCATCCTTATGTTTTTTTAAGATAGTTATAAGACCGCTTAATAATTGTTCTGAAATTATTTCTGCTAGTAAAGGATCTTTACTAGCAGGATTAAATCGCTCCATATGGTCAATAAAATGTTCCTTCATTAAGTTAATAGCTTCCAAGCGAGTATTTTCATAAGGAGTTCCTGCACTACATTCGATTAAGAGCACGAAACCATCGGAAAAAGAAGGCATCATACGGATAATTAATTCTCCTAAAACCTTTCGCCACTGACTAACATCAGAAATATTCCATAGAAAATCTGGTCTTTCTATCTTCTCATGATTTTCCATGAAAAACTGAAAGTTTCTATATTCTTTTTCTACCAATAATTTAAATAATGCTCCTTTATTTTCAAAGTAATTATAAAAATTACCTATAGTAGTTCCTGCAAGTTTAACTATTTTCCTAATAGAAGCATTTTGGTAACCTTTTTCTAAAAATTCTTTTTCGGCTTCTTTTAGAATAGATTGCCTTATTTCATCTTTTTTTACTTGCATTAAAAATCACCTGCTTTTTTTTAGTATAATACAATATCTTTTATATGTCAATATCTATTAAATTTTATACTTAAAATGATTTATATACTATATTTAAAGTTCCAATATCTTGATTTTCAATAATTCTACATTCTACTCCATATAATTCATTTATTATTTTTTTAGTAAGGATTTCTTTTGGTGTACCATATGCAACTATCTTACCAGATTTCAATATCTAATATATTAACAGATAGATTATTCTATATAGGATAGTACCACCAATCACTTATAATAAATAATTTAGTATATCATTTACACCTATAAATTATAAAGATTCTCACTAAATTAAAATAAATAATTATAAGGTATAATTAGCAGATTTTATAATCTAACTGTTAAAAATAAAAAAATCAGCGAAAATTTGCTGATTTATTACAAAATAAAAACCTTTCTAAAATAGAAAGGGTATTATCGAATTTAAGCAGGATAATCCTACTTTTTAAATGACACTTCCCCATCCTCGTGAGTAATAAATAGCGTTGTTAACATTGGCAGGTCTCCTGACTTAGGAATATAACAAACCTTATACCTTCCCATGATTTACACAGTGGTTTAAATAAGGTTCTATCCATTACAGTGGCGGGACCGTGTCGGTTTTTCACCAGACTTCCCTTTTAAACAACCTCTTGATAGATTGTACCAATAGTCTTCTTATTCAATTTGACTAAAATATATCATCATTCTTTCAAATTGTCAAGTTTCTTATATGAATTTTTTTATCCATGCACAACGCACACAAAAAGCACTTGGAAAATTATATCCAAGTGCCTAAATAATATCTTTAATGGAAAATATTATGTGTCTAATAGTGCATATTTTTCAATTGCAACCGCTACTCCACTCTCTTCATTCAACAATGTCACAGCATCTGCAGCACACTTTATTGCATCAGTTCCATTTTCCATAGCAATAGCTAGTCCTGCTGCATTTAACATTTCTATATCATTATTACTATCACCACAAGCCATAACTTCTTCCATATATAATCCAAGATGTCCTGCCAACCGCCTTAAAGCAAAGCCCTTATTTGCATTTTTGTGATTAACCTCAAGATTATTATTTAATGAAGAGGTTATAGAAACTTCAGATATACTCTTTAATTTCATCTCTACATGACTTCTCATATTTAAATTTTGGAAAAATAGATTTACTTTTTCTATATGTAATTTATCTACCTTTACAAGATCTAAAATATCATCCACACAAGTTCTCGTATCATAAATATATGGAATCATATTATCTGGAATTAAGAACTCATTAAGCCGTTTTATATTTCTATGTTCTGTAAATATTCTCCCTTCTGCAAATATATCTAAAATAGGATCTAAAGGACGCAAAGCTTCAATGATTTGAATAACTATTTCCTGCTTTAGATAGCAACTATATAATACTTTATCTTCTCTAAGATTTACCACAGCTGCCCCATTAGAACAGATAGCATATTTAATGTCTTCATTCTTTAAGATTTCTTTAGGCATACCTGCCATCGGTCTTCCAGTAGCAGGAACAATAATAATACCTTTATTTATAGCCTGATTTAATACTCTCTTGTTCTTTGCTGACAATGTCTTATCATCAGATAATAAAGTTCCATCCATATCAAGTGCTATAAGATTTACCTTTCTACCATTCTGCTTTTGTTCCATCATAATTCTTCCAATTAGGATTAGACCATTGTAGTCCTTCTGCTGCAACTTCTTTCACCTTTTCCTCATCAATAATTAGACCTAAGCCAGGCTTATCTGGTAATCCAACAAATCCATCTTTATATTGGAATATCTCTTTATTCTCAACAAAATCAAGAAGATCAAAACCCTTATTATAATGAATTCCTAGTGATTGCTCTTGAATAAATACATTTGGACTACAAACATCCACTTGTAGAGTTGCAGCCAATGCTATTGGACCATAAGGTGCATGTGGTGCAGCTGCAATATCATAAGCTTCAGCCATAGCAATGATCTTTCTTGTTTCCAAAATACCACCAGTAAGTGCCACATCAGGCTGTATTATGTCTATATGTCCACTGCTCAATATGTTTTTAAACTCCCATCTAGTATATAATCTTTCACCAGTTGCTAGAGGAACTGTAACATGATCTGCTACTTGTTTAAAAGCTTCTTGATTTTCACTTAATACTACTTCCTCTAAGAACATAGGACGATATGATTCTAACTCCTTTGCCAAGACCTTAGCCATTGGTTTGTGTACTCTTCCATGAAAATCAATCCCTATATTTAAATCCATACCGAATGTTTCACGAAGTGCTGCTACACGTTCTACAACTTCATCTATCTTTTTAAAGCTATCAATATAGTGTAGCTCTTCAGTTGCATTCATCTTAATAGAGTCAAATCCCCTATTTACTCTATCCCGTGCGTCATCAACTACATCACTTGGACGATCTCCTCCAATCCAAGAATATACTTTTATTCTATCTCTTGCTGAACCCCCAAGTAGCTCATAAACAGGTGCATTATAATATTTTCCTTTAATGTCCCATAAAGCCATCTCAAATCCTGAGATGATTGTCATATTAATAGGACCTCCCTTAAAGAATACACGATATAACTCTTGCCAAAGTTTTTCTATTTCTAATGGGTTACGTCCAATAATTCTTCTTGACATTTCATATGCTCCTGCTACAACAGTTTCAGTCTTTGTCCCTGACACCATCTCACCCCAGCCTTCAAACCCATTATTGGTAGTGATTTTTACAAATATCCATCTTGGTTTTACAGTATATACCTTAACATCTGATATAATCATTTTTGACCATTCCTTCCCTAGCTGTAATTATAAAATACAATAAAATATTTACTTAAAATAACTTTCATTATTTATCTGATTGCTGTGAAGCTAAGATTTGTGTTCTTTTCTCGCTTAACTTCTTCATAAATACCCAAACACCTATCAATATAATTATAAGAATAGGAATACTGATTACTAAATTGCTAATAAATGTTTTATATACAAGATAACTCACTGTCAAACTTGTTGCAGCAAATGAAGTTATTAAACCATCTCCAATATTAACACCTACAGATGCGGCTAACTCTGTCAATACAGGTGCTGTTGCTGTACCCGCCAAAAGAACTGCTGCCATCGCAACAAGACCCATTACGATACTTTTAAATATGTTTCCACGAGCAATTGCCACTACCATTGCAACTCTGAACGTTACAACCGCTAAATCCGCAAATGGTAGTACACGGTTTCCTGGTAGTATTGATGCCATTGCTATTGTTAATGGTATAATGATTAATGATGTTGTAATTACTTGCTCATTCCCTACAACAACTGCTGCATCAAGACCAATTAAGAAATTTCTACCTTTGAATCGAGTTTGCATAAAGTTCTGTGCTGCTTCTGAAATAGGCATTAATCCTTCCATAAACAGAGATGTCATCTTTGGAATCAATACCATTACTGCTGCCATACTAACACCTAATCCAAGAATATCTGATATTGGATATTTTGCTAATATCCCAATAGCACCTCCAAGTATTAGCCCAATTACTGCTGGTTCTCCAAAGAATCCAAGATATTTCTGTACATCTTTAATATCAAAATTAATTTTATTAATTCCAGGAATTCTGTCTAATAGCCAATTTAATGGTGCTGCTATTATAACAGAAGATAATGCTGACATGGTTGGAAGGGAAACCCCTGGGATTCCAAAGAAGTCTTCAACAAGTGGTGCTGTCCAGTCAGAGAGTTTAAATGTAACAATAGCCATAACTACAGTTGCTAATATCCCCAATATAACGTTTTCCGTTACAAAATAAACCATAATTCCTACAATTGCCATATGATGATAGTTCCAAATATCAACGTCTAACGTATCAGTTGCTTTTAATAAAAGCATAATAATATTTGTTGCTAATATAGCAAAAATTAAAATTGCTATAATTGGTGAAGCCCATGTAACTGCTGCTATAGAGCCCCAGCCCACATCTATAATATCTAATTTAATACCAAAATTTTTAACCATTGCTTGTGCTGCTGGTCCAAGATTTTCTTTCATCATGTCAATAATCAAAAGGATCCCAGCAAAACCAATTCCAACTGTTAAGCCAGAACGAAATGCTCTTGATAATTTCAATCCAAATATCAATCCTACGATTGTAATTATAACTGGAAGTAAAACAGTTGCTCCAGCATCTAAAAGCAAATTAAATGCGTTATACATAAATTCCATTTGTGCATCCCTCCATATATTTTATTATTTCTATTCATATAATTATTTCAAATAAGATAATATTTTTTCAAATATTTCTTCTTGTCCAATACCTGTTAATAGCGATATAGCTCCTACAATAGGTGTGGATATTTTCCCAACATAATTTCCTGTTGTTACCACTAAATCATAATCTTCTGCTTTTGAAGGAACTTCTAATAACTTACATTGTGTTATCGTTGCTTGAATTCCTTCATCTGCTAATCTGTCCTTAATCTTACTAGCTACAACTGTTGATGTTGCAATTCCATTCCCACATGCTACTAATACTTTTTTCATTTTCTTTTCCTCCTATAATTTAAATATTTTTATAATAATTGTTCTTTAATCACTTTATAAATTGTTTTTGAATTATTAGATTGAATAATCTCCTTTACTAATTTCTGATTCTGAATTAATTCTATAACTTTTTGAAGCATGTTCACATGTCCATGTACTTCTGTTAATGCTAGCATAATAATAAGACTTACATCTATCTTCTTGCCTGGATTATCCATGGCATGAAATTTTACTGGATTTTCTAAAATCCCTACACAGATAGCTGCTTGGTTCACATGCTGTATATCAGTATGGGGAATAGCTATATTTATATTTCCTGTAAACAAACCGGTTGGATATTCTTCTTCACGAGATAGAATTGCATTCTTATAAGTATCCTTTACCAACCCATGTTTACATAAATATTCTGCCAAGGTTGATAACACTTCTGTATTGTTTTTTTCTTTATTTAGTTTTAGTATAAGTGATTTGTTAAATTTAATTTCGCTCATATTGTCTCCTTTTCAATATTACTTATTTTAATTTTGATTCAAAGTACTGAATGGATTCTCTTAATCCTTCTTCATTTTCATTTAATATATCTTCTTTTTTGAAAATACCTGTTCCTATTCCTACAAATTTTGCTCCTGCATCAAAATACTCCTGGACATTTTCAGCGTTGATTCCTCCAACAGCCATAATTGGAAATTCACCTAATGGTGCTTGAACATCAGAAATATACTTGCTTCCCAGCCTCGATGCTGGAAAAAGCTTTATAATATCAGCTTTAAGATCAAGAAGTGTTTTCATCTCAGTAGGTGAAAATGCTGCTGGAACAGATAAAACATCATTTTTCCTACATAAATCGATTATTTCTTGACTTAACATTATTGGCGATAAGATAAACTTAACACCTTTTCTTATAGCTGCTTCTGCTTCTTGGTAGGTCATAATAGTACCTGCCCCTACTTGAATGAAATCGCCAAATTCATAATTAATCTTTTCTATTATGCTCAAAGCATTCGGCGTGTTCATAGTAATTTCAACAGCTTGAAGTTTAGTACCTATCAGATTTTTTACAACCGTTCTGACTTGAGAATAATGATATCCTCTTAATATAATAGTAATTTTGGAAAATTTATTAATATTCATTTCAAAGCTCCTTCCTTGCCTTATAATAAAGCAAGAAAGGTGCCAACTATTTGACTGGTTTTGTATTTATACACAAAATGTTTAAAATTTCTTCACTCGATTGGCTACTACGAATTGCAGAAAGTAAAGATTTATTAGAAATTATTGAATATAATTCATCAAAATATTTTTTTGAATTTTCATTAAGAGCCAATACAAAAATAATATCTACAAAGTTCACTCCATCCCAAATAATAGGGTTGTCCAGTTTTGTGATAGATATGACTGGTTTTGTAACGAGTTCTGTATAACCATGGGGAATAGCAATACCGCCTTCCAAATATGTGGTCATTTGACTTTCTCTTTTGTATACACTAAGTAAAAACTCTGGTTTCACATATCCATCCTTTATCAATTTATTAATAGCATTATCTATCACTTCATCTTTATAAGTGTATCTAGGATTCACAAAAATATTTTCTGATTTAATGACTTCATTTAAATGATTTTCTTCAAATAAATTATGACGTTTAATCATTCTTTGTAATTTATCTAATCCTTGAGACTTAAATATTTCTGTTACAGATATAAAAGGATATCCCATGACTTGTGGATCTATGGTCCCAACGACTGCAACAATTCGATAATTTTTTGCAATGGATTCAATAATATTTTCTACTTTTTCTCCTTCTATATATCCTTTGGTCAGTATAGTAATATTTTTTAAATCCTCTTCCAAATAAGTCCTAATGTGATTTCTTACTGTTTTTGCTACACCTTCTCCCGTGATACAAAGACAGAGGATTACATTTTGTTTGTCCTTATCTTTAAGCTCTTGATTGTTCTTTTCCTTTGTTTGTAAAGTTCCATTATTTTTTATATCAAGTTCCTCAGCTATTTGATCAAGAGATTTAGAAGTCCATAGCACTTTTCTAATAGCCTCTATTACCATAAGAGTATCAGCTCTTGCCACTATTCGTACTGAAATTCCAGTTTCTCTCTCAATCTTTCCTCCCATTGTTGTAAGAGAACCCATGTCTGCCAATATAAGGCATCCCTTTTCCTGGTCAATCTGCTTTACCACGTTTATTACTTTATCGATCATAGAAGAAGGAGAATCCTGAAAATTCATCTCTAGACCAACAGCATAATCTGTACCCATGATGGTATTTGCCGTTTCAGACATGCCACAAGCCACTTTACCATGGGATACGACTAGCAGTCCTATCTTTTCTTTATTCATTTGACTGTGACTTTGAAAATTTTTAAAATACATTGCTAAAAATCCTATTTCCTCTTCTAAAAGATTAATATAATATTTTTGTTGGATTATTTTTACTATTTTCTTTGCCACTGTATATTCTTTTGGGGATTGCTCACTAATTGCTTTTAAGTTTAAATTATTAATTCCCTTGTTACTTCTAACACGTTCCATAGCCATATTAATATGTATTGCTAGTGGGAAAATAATAGTATTTCTTAAAGAAGGTAACGACTTTTTAGCATTTTCATAGATTTCTTTTGTAATATTAAGAATCTTATCTCCTACAATACTAGATACTTCTTGAAGACTAAATTTATAATTTTCTACATTCTTTATATATTTGGACAAAGTCTTTTCTAATTCCTGAGATAACACTCCACTAATTTTTGTTTTCGATATGCCCTGTCTTTTCATTTCCTCATATTTATAGTCTAATTCATCATATATATTCTTACTTCGCTCTATGGCTGATTGTTCATATACAATATTATCTTCCGGTGAATAGTAAATATCACTATAAATTAAATCATTTATTTCTTTTCTTACTAATCTGTCATCATAACTTTCCTTTAATTCTTCTGACAAACTATCTAATCTTACTACAATAGTATCTTTATGTCTAATTTTCGCATCTAAAAATGCCTTAGCACAGCATACTTGTATATCAGATTTTAGTTGTCCTAAATTCCCTTGGTACTCTGCATCTAACAGGCATTTAAGTACATCTTCTTTTACTTGAAGTTCGCAACCAATTCTTCTGCTTTCTGTCATGAAATTATTCTGAGTAAATTGAAGCTTCTCACTTAATGGTCGATCTTTAATTGGAGGAATTTCAATGAGCATAGGAATTCTTCTTCGAAATGTTAAAAGTAACGTGCTTTCAGGATTTTCTGTAGTAGCTCCAATGATCATCACAGTGCTTTTACGCTGAGTATCTATCTCTCCTAATCTTCTAAATTTTCCTTTGTCAATTAAATAAAAGAGCATTTCCTGTCCTTTAGGTGTTAATCTATGTATTTCATCTAAAAATAATATTCCTCCGTCACAAAATTCTACAATTCCTGGTTTGTCTACTACTGCGCCAGTAAAAGCACCTTTATTGTATCCAAATAATTGAGTCAACAGTAATTGTGGGTTATCTGCATAATCAGCACAATTGAATTCATAAAAGGGGATATTTTCCCTATAATTACGAATTTTAACAGCATATTTGTACATCATTTCTGCTAAAAAGCTTTTACCTACACCAGATGGACCATAAATTAAAGTGTGAAGACCGTAGGGTGGATATAATATAGCAGCTTTTGCTCTACTTATTTGACTTTTCATACTTCCATCGTATCCTATGAATGCACTAAATATATCTGAAGCATTCTGAGATTTTTCCTTTAATGCCTTCTCACTGGAAGTCTCATCCTGAATCAAATCTAAATGTTTCTCTTTTTCTGTCTTTATGGGCTTAAATTCCTGTATTTCTTCTAATTCCTTTTTTAAACTTCCAATTACAAACTTCCCCACATCATAGCCCTGATCATTTAAAAGCCTTGTCAATTTGCGCACAGATAGATCCCCATGCTCTTCTATTAATTTCTTAATATCTTGGACTAATAATCTATTTCTTCTTTCCCTAGAATTTTGTATATTATATTTATTTCTTATAGTAGTTACATTCTCTCTAAATATACTAAGTTTTTTTGCAATCTGTTCATCACTTAAAGGATTTTTCTTATCTTCATTTTTAATTAATTGAATTACCCTTTCTTCCATATCATCCATCCTTTCATAATAATAAAACTAAAATATCAGAAAAATGCAATAGATATTGTCGCATATGCCACTATTTTATTATATAACAATTTTTCTTTTAAAGACTTTAAAACAATTTGTATATCTAAAAAATTCAATGATAAAAACTCTAGTATAAAAAATACTCCTCCTTGTAGTGACATTTTAACTATCTACTACAAGAGGAGTATATTATTCCTATTAATTTCTACTTTTTTTAAATATATATCTCTTTTTATATTTTAAACTAGCATATTTACCTATTTTTCTTATAATATTATAATTTACTATTCCCCCTACTGCTCCTGCAATAGGAATCCCTTGAATAAATTTTGCAGTTAACATTGCCTCTGATAATATCTTAGCTGTAATTTTCATTTGTTCTTCTAAATCTATTTCAGTATGTGTACCACTGTCTATATCATTAGCCAGTTTATCTATCTGTTTACTAAACTCACTCTTTCTGTCATATTTTACCATAGCTCCACTTATTATAAGAAGAATATAGGCCTTTTCTTCTTTGCTTTCATAAGTATATCCATAACTAAGGGCAATTTCATACATATTTTTCATTATAACTGATATGAAAAGAGGAATATCCGGTAGCCCAATTCCCAATAACCCCAGTACTCCTCCCTCTAAAATTGATAAGGATGAATTCATCATCTTAGATCTATTAGCTTGTTTATCTAGCTTTTTGAAATATTTTTTTCCTTTTTCTTTATCTATCCTATAGTTATTTAAATCATGTTCTAATTTGATTTTATCCTTATCATAGGTTTTCTCAATATATCCAGTACCTTTTTCAAATACTAACTGAAATCCCTTTAAAAAAACAGTTTCTAAAGTGATTTTTAATTTATCAGGTATTTTACTTTGAATTTTATCCATAACAGGATCTACTTTAGATTTTAATAATTTACTTTCTCTTTTATTTAAAATCCTATTCTCTCGCCTCTTTAGTCTTTTAAATTGCTTATTTAATTCTTTTTTCATATTTTCCCCCTTCCTATTGGATATACTATAATTATATTACTTACTTTTAAATAATCAATATCTATAGATCATTATTAACCTAATCTATCAGAACATTCATTGTGAACAACTCCATTATACATGATATTTATAAAAATCCTTTGAAGCATAAAACTATCACAATTAAATCTACATTATCCACCGCTGTAAACTTTCCAAACCTCTTAGTAAGATTTTTTGTTTCAATAATATTTTCACTCATTTTTAATACTTCCTCTATTTCATTACTTGGACATTATAACTACTCTTTTTCTTCTTTATCATAGTCAATAAAAAAATAAAGCTTTATAACATTTACTGTCATAAAACTTATCTTAAAGTTCTAAAATACTACTTAAAACTATTTATTTTTTAGTACCTCACCTTTTCTAAGATTTGCCCTCATCGTATTAATAATATCATCCATCTTTTCTAACTCTTTTAATATCCCTTTTTCTTCAGCACCTGTGTCTATTACTTTATGAATTCCACCATTTTTTATTACAATTCTTTTATCGGCCATAAGAGTTAAACTAGGATCATGGGTTGCCATTAAAACAATTTTTTCTTCATTAACGAGAAGGTTTAGAGCTCTTTTTCTATCTATTCCTGCATTTTCTATTTCATCAATAAGAACTATAGGTGAAGTGCTTAATATTGCAGTATCTGCTATCA
Source organism: Anaeromonas gelatinilytica (assembly GCF_016820635.1). Taxonomy (GTDB): domain Bacteria; phylum Bacillota; class Clostridia; order Tissierellales; family SIT17; genus Anaeromonas; species Anaeromonas gelatinilytica. Next base: position 47,425 of record NZ_WSFU01000068.1, read on the forward strand.
TCAATGCTCTAGATTGTCCGCCACTTAAACCTGTAACTTGGGTATCTAAATCAAACTTTTCTCCTGCTAATTCATTTGCAGCTTCAATTATTTTCTTAATCACTTCTTCTTCGTTGTCTATCATTCTACTCTTTGCATGTAATTCTAAAAATTCTCTTACAGTTAAATCCATTATAAAATTCATGTTTTGAGATAATTGTGCAACTAGCTTATTACTTGTTGAAAATCTAAGGCTTTTATCAGGTATCTTACCATTTACAAGTATAACTCTCTCTGTAGGAGTATCTTTATTAGCAGCCCATTCTATATCTGCCAATAACCTACTTTTCCCAGCACCAGTTGGACCAACTATAGATACGATTTCACTCTTATTAATAGTCAATTCTTCAAAATTTTCTTTGTTTCCATGTTTATCCTTGCCTGCAATTATGCTTATAGAATCAACTGTATCCTTTTCTAAACCTAAAAATTCAATCATCTGATTAATATATGATTCTAAATCTAATTTTATCTTTTCAACATCTATTGCCCACTCTTCAATTTCTTCTTCTGTAAAATGATTTAAATATTCTTTTAATGTATACTCTTCATATTCTTCTACATCTAGCTTATTATCTTGAAAAAAAGATAATATAAAAGGATATTGTTTCTCCAAATTTTTTATTTTTATAGATTCAAGTTCTTTTATTTTAACCATTTTTATCGCTCAACTCCATTTTCCTTACATTTCCCATTTGATACTCTTCTCCTATTCTAGTTTCACCTAAGCAATATGAGCATAATGCTGATGGCATTGGAAATTTTAATTGTCTATTGTTAACAGTTTCAATATTTTCATCTTCATCATATAAAAGAGTACTAAATTCAAAAGCTCCTTGTCCAGTTAAACCATTTACATGTATTGTTACTGCTTGTGGATTTACTGAATTAACTTTAGAGCCAAAAACTTCTCTCTCTGCTTGAGATACAATATCTCCTTTTGTTATAACGATAATATCTGCAGTTTTTAACATAGGTCCTATTTTTTTAGGAGTATTTATACCACTCAAATTATCTATTACACATATGGATTGGATTCCTTTTAAATAAGGAGAACATCTATTACACAATCCCGCACTTTCAGTTATTAATAAATCTAAATTCTTTTTATTGCCCCATTTTACAACCTCTTCAATGTTACTTGCAAAATAATGATCTGGACATAGTGCCCCAGATAATCCCTTTCTAACAGGTACACCTGCCTTCTCATAAAGCTTATCATCATCTGTATATAAACAATCAAATTTCACTACTCCTACTGATAATCCTCTTTTTTTAATAGCCTCTATGGTTTTTAATATTACAGAAGTTTTTCCTGAAGAAGGAGGGCCTGAGACAGTTACTAAATTCATATTTATTTATCTCCCTTCACGACATCATTAAATATATTTTCACATTTTACTATTAAACCTGAAATATCATTATTCTCTATATAATCCCAGCCTAACCACATATATTTATTTTCATCTGGAATCATATTATCAACATCAGGGTTAATACTTGGAAATTTCCCATTATGAGATAATATCTCTCCTACTTCCTTTGAAGCAAAAAAGTTAACGATTGGTTTTAATTCTTCTTTTTTCTCCTTTTTGCTTAACATAAATATTGGACTTATTATAGCTCCATCCTTAGGCCATATAGGAGTCATAGGACCTCCCCTAGTAGTCATTTTGGTAAAGAAATACGGCATTATAGTAACTACTGGTTTTGCAAATTTCCTTCTATGGGATTTAACCATTTCCGATGGATGCATACTTGTTTTTAATATCTTACCTAATTTTTTAATTCCTTCTTCACCATGTAACTTATAAATATTTAATAAGATCGCATTAAATAAATCAAAATCTCCTATTGGTAAACTCACACTATTCTCAAATTCTGGTTGCAATAATTCTTCCCAACTTGTTGGTACTTCTCTTCCATTTAATTCTTCCTCATTTACTAAAAAGACAGCTGGTACAACCCCTAACATGGCATATTGATTATTAGGATCCTTTAAGTTTATATAATCATTATTAAAATCTTTATTATACTTCGTAAAATCTGTTATATCTTGAAATATATCTTTTCCTTTATATTTACCAAATAAATTTTTATCAAAAAATAAATCAAAACCTGCCGACATAAATATATCAGGAAGCTCTTTTTCTGTTTTCTCTTTTAAAATATCTTCTAACCAATCAACTCCTGAAGATGCAGCTTTTAGCTCATACTCTAAATTGAAATCCAAGTTTTTATCCTCTAACCATTTTTCAAAAGCTTCTGTTAAAGGTACTCTAACAGGACAAGGCAATACTCCAGTTATTTCTATAGAATCTTTTTCTTTAGATGATTGATTAATTTTATCTCCATTATTTTCAATTCTCTCTATTACTTGTGAAACAAAAGTATCAATATTAATTTTTTTTAGTTTTAAAGCATTTTCTAGTGAAACGGATTTCCCAAATGATTTTCTCATATTATCATCTTTCATATTGTCAAATCCTACAGAAACTAATAATTCAATTGCTTCATCATATTTCTCAGTAATATCATATAAAGTATCTTTTATATCAAAATATTTATTATCCAATCTCGCCACAATCTCCCTTCTCCATAAAATGGATTTCACATCTAATTGTATAATACCATAAATATATTTCTTAGAATGTGATATTCATCACATATATATTTATCCTTATTTACTAATCTTTCCTACCCATTCATAATTATTTTTTATACTATTAAAATATCCCATAAACAGAATACTTCCTCAAATTGATATTTGAGGAAGTATAAAACATATTATTAAGTTTAATAAAAATACTTAAAGCCAACCTATTTTTTCAAAACTGGTATCCATATTTCACTTCTAAAATTTGGTGAAGTTAAATCTTTATCTTCATTCCATAAAATTTCTGGTCCCTCTGCTATTTCATAATTAGATGATGGAAACCATTCTGAATAGATACGCCCCCATATATTTTGTAGTGTATTAGGAAATGGACCTACAGATTCAAACACTGCCCATGTTGAGGCAGGAACTTCAAGTTGTTCAAAATCGTCAGGACATTCATGGGTTGTCGCTACTCCTATATATTGATCCAGTTCTCCCTTTTCTTCCATTCTTCCATCAGAAAAATTCGTTGATGCTTGAATAATTCCTGATGGCTCTACATTAGAGAGCTCTTTAAGTCTGCTAATTTTCTCTTCATTTAAACTCTTCCACATAAATGCAATCTCTGGATTTTCTCCTTCGAATACAATAGGAACTCTTTTCATAATACCAACTATACTAAATTCTCCTTTTTCTACAATTCGATAATTCATTTCACTTCCTCCTCTAATTGATAATTGAAAGGTCATTGATAGATAGGCCTTAAGTGAATGACCATTATTTCTAGCTTCTGAAGGTGTTATGCCATGCAAACTTTGAAAAGCTCTAGTAAAAGAATCTGGAGAACTATAACCATATTTAATTGCAATATCAATAATTCTTATATCATTATTGTTTAGTTCAAAAGCTGCAAGAGTAAGACGTCTTCTACGGATATACTCAGACAGTGTAACACCTGCTAGAAAAGAAAACATTCTTTGAAAATGATATTTAGAACAACAAGCTAATCTTGCAACTTTTTCAAAATCAATATCATTAGTAATATTTTCTTCAATATAATTCAATGCTTCATTCATTTTTTTAAGTGAATCCATTTTTCATGACCTCCTCTTATCAATAGAATAACAAAGATTCATGATACTAATCCGACATTTCTTGCACAATTGTGTAGGGTTAATTTTATTATAGTGAACCTCACCCCCTGAATAAAATATTCAGAGGGTGCTTCTATTTGCATTAACAAATAGACTCTCTGACTTAAATACAGCTATGCACACGATTGTT
>NZ_WSFU01000097.1 GCF_016820635.1 Anaeromonas gelatinilytica
GCAATAAATGAAGCCACTGGAATTGTATCTAGCTATAGGTCTAATTTAAATAACTGGAGAGAAAAGAAGAAAGGTGCCCTTAAGGAAGGTAAAAACTTCACTAAAAAATCTCCTGAATTGGGTCTGAATATTTTATTCAGGGGGTGAGGTTCACTAACTTTTAATGAAAAGGTATTATAATATACATGGATATAATTTGAGGTAGGAGGTGAAGTTTTTGGGTCGTCCATATACTGAGGAAGAACGAGCGGAGCTAAAGATAAGAATAAAAGAAATTGCTTCGAATATGTTCAGTAAACAAGGATTTAAGGATTTTAGGATACAGCAATTAACAAAGCAAGTTGGTATTTCGTTGGGCGGGTTTTATACCTTTTACAAAGATAAAGAAGCGCTTTACGAGGAAATCCTGCGTGATGAGAAGAATCGAATACGCAAAAAAATTCTAACGATAATAGAAGAAGAAAACCAAACACCGAAGGATTTTTTTGCAGATCTCGCCAATGTCTTTTTAGATAAAACAGCCACAAACAAATTTTACACAAATGAATATAGCGGTTTATTAGAAACATTGGTTTGGAATGACGATCCCATTACCGCAGAAGATAATCTGCATTTCATACAGCAAATCAGAAGAATATGGGCAAATAAGGGGATAAATCTTTCTGCATCTGATGAAGAACTGGCATCCGCCGTTGCTACGCTAGCTATACTGTGCACTCATAAAGACAAGATAGGCACTGGTTTTGATTCGTGGTATCAAGTAATTGAAAAATTGATTCTCGACCATCTTTGATATTTTTTACCCAACCTATGAAAATAATTTGATTTTTTCATAGGTTAATGCTATACTGTTCTTGAAGGAGGTGTTTCGGTTTGAACAGACATAAAAGAGCTGCAATACTCGTCGGTTTATTGCTTTGTATGGGTGCCTCTACCATTATGCAAACCTATTTCAGTAGTGCACTGCCCGCAATCAGCGACAGCTTTAAATCGGTTTCTTTTTATTCATGGATACATGGCAGTTATATACTGGCTTCTTCAGCCGTCATCATATTGTCCAGTGGGTTGTGTCAAAGATTCGGCAACAAAAAAAACTTCATCATAGGTTCTTTATTATTTGGTGTGGGTACTATAATAGCCCCATTCAGCAGTTCCATGCTGCATCTTGTGATAGCAAGAATCGTTATGGGGATAGGAGCAGGAGTAGTAGTGCCGGCAACCTATGGGATAATAGGCGAACATTTTGAGAAGGAAAAGTATTCGGCTGTTTTTGCTGCTTTTGCCGTTGTACAGATATTATTTAATGGACTAGGTAGTTTGGCTGGCGGTTATCTTCCCCAGATTGCTTCATGGCAGGCGATCTTCTACTTTTTACTTCTAGTTGAACTGATAAGCTTCTGGTTGGTATTCCGAAATCTTTCTGATAGCGTTCATGTAATGCAATTAGTGCCTTTTCAATTTCGGCAGCATTTACTTATGATTATTGCTATTCTTCTTACAACCTTGGGTATTGAGCAAGCGTATCATCAACAATATCTATTGCTGGTTCTCGGTGCCGTATTGCTTTTCTTTGTGGTGTGGAAGGATGCCAAAAAAGGAAATATACTGCTCCCAAAGGAATTTGTAAACGACCCTTTATTGAGAAACCTGTGCCTTCAGGTATTTCTGTTGGGAGCATTCTATAATGTTTGTCTTGCATATCTGCCAAGTCTGATGCAATTTTCTATGGGCTTCAGTGCAGATACCGCAGGCAATTTGCTGACGGTATTCGTCGTTTTCATGGGCATCGGAAGCATACTGGGAGGATTTATTAAAATTTCTGAACGTTCAGCCATATTAATCGGATGGTCGGCAGGCTTGGTAGGCAGCGTTTTTATGCCGTTCTTCTTTACGCTGGCTGTGGGGTTGCTGGGATTTGGCTCCGGTGTGTTAATGTCCGTATTATTGGGATATACAGCTACCCGAACGCAAGGTCATGCTGCTGGCGTAAACAGCACCGCCCATTTAATTCGTAATTTTGGCGGCAGTATTGGAACCATACTATTTCAGTTTTCACTGAATTATCCACAGCAATATTATATTTGGGGCGTTCTGATTCTCGCCTTATCAGGGGCAATTGTAGCGTCCGTATCTTTTCGATTTAAGCACATTGCGAACAAACCGAAAGCATGAATTTCGAACTGGAGGAGATTTATCTATGAAATATATAAGGATGTTTCAGGAAGTAAAAAAAGAGGATGTTTCTGTCGTCGGAGGAAAAGGCGCGAATTTAGGTGAGATGTTTAACGCAGGTCTGCCTGTACCCGATGGGTTTTGCATTACAGGAAATGCGTTTGACGAATATATGATGCGAAACAGCTTTGAGCCGCAGGCATCAAGTTACAGCGACAAGCTTCGTGTTCCAATAGCCATAGGACAGATTTGGGCTGAATTTGAGCAGGAAATTGTAGAATGTTACGCTGCACTCGGACAAAATATGAGAGTTGCCGTCCGTTCCTCTGCTACTGCCGAGGATTTGCCAGAAGCCAGCTTTGCTGGGCAGCAGGAAACGTATCTTAATGTTGTTGGTAAGGAACAGCTTATCACCGCAATAAAGAAGTGCTTTGCATCCCTGTATTCAGCACGCGCCGTCACTTATCGGAAACAGGCGAACTTTGATGCAGTCAAGGTGTCCTTGGCGGTGGTTATTCAAAAAATGGTTGAAAGTGAAATTTCAGGTGTCCTTTTTACTACTGATCCTGTTAGTCAAGATACAGATCGAATTATGCTTAATGCCTCATGGGGGCTTGGTGAAGCGATTGTTTCAGGCAAAGTAACACCGGATATTTATATATACAGCAAAAAGCAAAGACGTATTATCGATAAAAAGTTAGGCGATAAAGATATTCTTATCTGTTACGGCACTACTGGGATTGAAGAAAGGAATATACCGACGGAGCAAAAAGGCCGCTTTTGCCTAAGTGACAAACAAGCGTTTGAGGTCTTTGAAATGGGCCGAAAAGTAGAACGGCATTATGGCAATCCACAGGATATTGAATGGGCTATTTCCAATGGCAAGCTATATTTATTACAATCCCGCCCTATTACAACTTTAAACAAAACAAATGAGAGACAGCCAGAGCTTTCCGCATCTCAGAAAGCAGTGCTGAATAATTGGATTGAGCATTGTCCTACTCCTCTTTATCCTCTGGATGTAGAACCATGTGAAATAGTAGATAAAGCAAAATCAAAAGTTTTTCATGAGCTAGGCATTTCAATCGGCGGCGAATTAAACATGGATGAAAAAGGCATACTTTCCTTCTCGGCAGGTATGATGCGTATCTCTCCGCGGATTGCGAAAGTCCCCTTCTTGCTTCGGCGTTTTACAAGTTATGCAGTCAATTCATCGAACACGGACAGTAGATTTTATATGATAAAAAAGAAACTAAATGAAAAATGTGCGGTTGAGGTTTCCCGGCTATCAGTCCATGCATTGGTTCAGCAGCTAAAAGAACTGATCGACCTATCAGAAGAGATTGCTTATGTTCGCTTTCGATACAATATTTTCCCTTCTGTCGCTGTTTCCAAGCTGCTTTATCCGACCTTACACCGAGTAGATAAAAACATCAATGAATTTGACCTGTTAAGCGACTTGCCCTATAAGACGTGGGAGTTGAATGTTGCATTAAGAAAACTTACCGCTCACATTCAAAATCATGGTGAGCTGAAAAAAGCTATCATGGGTCAGAGAATAACGGATAGCAGTGCCATAGCAGCCATTCGGAACAACTATCCTGATTTTTCGGTTAAGCTGCAGGATTTTCTCAATGAATTTGGATGGAAATCCAGCAGCAGTTATTGCGCATTCGGCTCCGTATCATGGCTTGAAGATATGACTTCGCTATTTCCTTTGATAAAAGTCCTGTTACTGTCCGATAAAAAGGACTCAGAGAATAGCAAATATCAGGCAATCCTTGCGAAAATTTCAAAGCGTTTCTCTGCAAAAAAAGCTGCCAAGGTACGTAAGAAGATTGAGGAAATACGCGGGTATCATGTGAACCGGGAAGAAAGTCTTTACCTGATAGAAATGTGCTATGGACTGGCACGCAGGATTGCATTTGAGCTGAATCATCGGTTTCCAGAAATATTTGAGCAGCCGAAGGATATTCTTTTTCTTACATTATCGGAGGTGTACGCCCTGCCTGCTGAGATTAAGGATTATAAAAATCGAATTGCAGTCAGAAAAGCCAGCCGTCCACAAAACGAAAGATTATGGAATAACTTTTCTCTTGGCGGAAAGCTTGATGATAAAAATACGCTGACGGGTATATCCGGGAACCGGGGATTGTGCCGGGGACAGGTTAAAAAAATTTTAACCTTGCAGGAATTTGATAAAATGCTGCCGGGTGATATTCTGGTTTGCCGTTATACCGATCCATCATGGACGCCGTTGTTTGTTTTAGCGTCTGCCGTCGTATCGGATACTGGAGGACCTTTGTCCCATAGTGCTATCGTAGCAAGAGAGTATAATATTCCCGCTGTTTTAGGCTGTGGCAATGCAACCGATTCATTACATGATGGACAGGAAATTGTAGTGGATGGAGATAAAGGTATTGTTCGGATTGTTTCTTAAATGTTTTGTATAGGCAATATTATCTTTGATAGATGTTTATTTCTCCAATCAAATAGTATAACTATTACTTTAGAATACCTTAATTTAAAAATAGAAAAGAAATAGCTAAAAATTCATGTTTGTGTTTTATATGGACAACAAAAAATATAATGAAATCTCAAATAAATTGAGAAGGCAGAACATAAGAAAATTAGTCGAAAGTGAAATATTCCCTGCATAGAATAAATCTCAATTAACTATGAAAAGAGAAGAATAGTTAAAAGTTATTAAGAATCCTGATATTTTAAGGGTTCTTTTTAGTTAGTATTAGGATTGCAATAATTTATAAATATAGTCATAAAGGATTATTGGAAAAATATTCTTTATGTGATATTATATCTAATATTATTTATTGCAATATTTAAGTCGAGTTATTAAATTTAAGTGATAAATTTTACAAGTTGTATATTGAACTTAACAAAGGCAAACTTATTGAAAAATAAGGACGCAAAGCTATGGGTCTAAGGAGCAAATTAAGAGGAGAGATAATAATGTTTAGAAATGTATTAATTAGTGGAGTAGGAGCTTATAATCCAGAGAAGGAAGTAAAAAACGATACAATTATTAATCATTTTAAAAAATATCAATTAGATGAACATGTAACTAATCTACTAGACAAGATAGGAAGAAATGTAAGAAAGCAAGCTGATAATAGTGAAAGTATGATAGGAATGGGAGCGAAGGCTGCTAGAGAAGCATTAAAAGAAGCAAATATTAACCCTGAGGATATAGACATGATTATATCCGCCACGGATACACCTCAATATTTAATGCCTTCATGTGCTCTTATGATAAGAAATGAGTTAAATGCTAATAATGCTACCTCAGTATTTGATTTGAATAATAATTGTGTTGGGATGATAAGTGCTATAGATGTAGCCAGCCGATATCTAAAAACAGATAAAAAGTTTAAAAAAGCATTAATAGTTGGTTCCTTATATGTAAGTCCCTTTGCAAAGGAAGATGACATGATTACATATTCTATAGTAGGAGATGGAGCTGCAGCAGTTATTTTGGAGTCAAGGGAAGAAAAAGAAAAAAGAGGATTTTTAGCGACTAGAATGTTCACGGATGATAATTATAATGATACTATAAGGTTTCCTGAATGTGGATTACAGAATATAACTGATGATAGTTTAAAAGGATATGATAGAAAGATGCAATGGAAGCCCTTTGACTTTAGTTTTCTTTCAGATAAATGGTCAGAATTAGTAGTCACTTTATTAGAAGAAAATGAATATAAACCAGAGGATGTCTCTCACTATTTTATGTCACAATTTTCTAAAAATGATATAAAAATTACTTTAGAAAAACTAGGAAGTGATTATGATAAGGCTACATTTGTGGCAGATAAATATGGATATACTGGAAGTGCCAGTCCTATAATGGCACTAAATGAAAGATTAAAAAAAGAAAAATTTATGGATGAAGAATTAATAATTTTTTGTTCGGTGGCTGCAGGATATACGATGCAAGCTTTAAGTTATAAATGGTAATAAATTCAATGTCAATGGAGGTATATAATGAATGAGAATACTAATACAATAATTGAGTATCAAAAGAAAACTTTGAAATTTGTTCTAGTGATTTATTCGATTAGTGGAGCATTAGCCGCTATAACTTTCATATTTATGAAAGTTATAGGATTATATGAGTCAATTAAATGGACAAGTCTTGTCATATTTGGAGGTTTAGTTATAGGTGAATCTATAGCTTTTTATTTGATGCATAGAAAAACTGTGTCTAACGATGTATTTGATACAAAAAATTTTAATATTCTAAAGTATATGATATTTTTCATGACCTTTATAAATTACTTGTTTCTAGTGTTTATGGTACCTTCAAAAGAGTTGTGGATGAGTATATTTTATTTTATTATTTTAGGAGCTTTGTTTTTAGATGTTAAGTTAAATATTGTTTTTATAATAACAGGTGTTTTAAGTCAGATAGCAATATTTACTTTCAATTCTAATACATTACCAGCAGAAGAAGTAATTATTCAAGAATTTATTGTCAGGGCAATAATAATAGTTCTTACTTCCTTTGGTATATTTATGTTTACTCTATTTGCTTCTCGGGTGTTAAGTCAAATACGACAAAGGGAAGAAGAACTTAAGAGGAATAATAAGAAAATCTCAGATATATTTGATAGAACTTCTCAATTTGCACATACCTTATTAGATTCCAGTCAAACAGTTTCTACTATCGCAGAAGAGGAAAGTACTTCTATGCAACAAGTCGCATATACTAGTGATAACCTACTTCACTCTAATAATAATATGTTGAATAGATCAAAAGAAAATACTAATATTTTAGAAAATTTACTTTTAAATAATGAAAGTATAACTGATGAAACTAAAAGTAGTGAAGATTTAGCACTAAATTTGATAAAGCAATCTAATAAAAATGAGATCTCATTAAATGAAGCTTCCAGAATAATGAAAAAAATAAAAGAAAGCATAGAGTTCACATTTACAGCTACAACAAATTTACAAAATAAAGCAAAAGAAGTTGATGAGATATTGGTTATAATTGGAAATATAGCAGAACAAACTAATTTACTTGCATTAAATGCTTCAATAGAGGCAGCTAGAGCGGGAGAGTCTGGAAGAGGATTTGCAGTAGTAGCTGATGAGATTAGAAATCTTGCAGAAAACACTAAAGAATCTTTAAATAATGTAGTTGAAATAATAACAGAGCTTAAAACAAAAATTTCTGATGTGGAAAATTTAATGACCAAAAATAATAATCAAATAACAGAAGGAAATAACATTGTAGGTGATACTGTATATAATGTTAATAAAATGATAGCAGAACTTAAAGATTTTGCTGAGACTATAAAAGATATCAATACTAAGTCAAAAAATCAGCTAAGTGAAACAAGAGAAATAGTTAGTTTTAATGAAAGTATTTATAAAAATACAGAAAACACAATAGAGGAATTTAACAACCTAATGCAGTCAATACAACAGAGTGCTGCTATGAGTGAAGAATTATCAGCTAATGCAGAAAGCTTGAAGGAAATGGCAGTACAAATGAATGAACTGATAAAATAGCCTTCATATTTGGGAAAATTTTTTATAAAGATAAGTTCAGTTATGTCTACAATCATCGAATAGGAATATTGATTTTGAAAGTTTTAAAGATGCTTTAAAATTATGGGAAAATAGAAAATTCAGAAATTATCATAATTAATTATGTTGATTTTATAAGAAAATTATGATAAATTTAAATTGAAAATTAAATAATATTTAGGGGAGCCTGATTGTAGGCTGAGAGTGGGATTTAGCCCAGACCCTCATAACCTGATTTGGATAATTCCAACGTAGGGAAATATAGATGTTATAAATATTATTTTCAATGATATTTATGGATATTTTATGATTATGAGGGAGCATATTTTTTGCTCCTTTTTATATTAGCATAAGCTTATTGCCTTAGGTGATAAGCTTTTTTTATTGTCAAGTAAAGTTTATTTAATAAAGGTTTTAAATTATTGATAAATACAAGTGT
>NZ_WSFU01000042.1 GCF_016820635.1 Anaeromonas gelatinilytica
CTTTTTTTAATAATTACATTGTTTTATTTTAAAATTTTATCTTGACATATTACCAGGTTGCTTATTTATAATAATTAATTCCTGATTCAAATATTTTTTGATCATAATTTCCTCGTTTATTTTTATATAATCCTCTACCAATTCTCTCAGAATGTCCCATTTTCCCAAATATTCTTCCATCAGGACTTGTTATACCTTCTACATTTAATGTTGAACCATTAGGATTAAAATCTATATATTGAGTAGCTATTTGACCAGCATTTATAAGTTTTTCTACCATATCATCTGATGCTACAAATCTACCCTCTCCATGGGATATAGGCATATCATGAATATCTCCTACATTCACCCCATTTAACCACGGAGATAAATTAGAAGATACTCTCGTCTTTGCAATAGTCGATATATGTCCTATATCTTTATTAAATGTAAGAGTAGGTGATCCTTTAGTTATATTACATATCTTTCCATAAGGTAATAATCCCAATTTTATTAATACTTGAAATCCATTACATATCCCCAAAATAAGTCCATCTCTATTTTCTAATAAATTAGATATACTTTCTTTAATAAATGAATTTCTAAATATTGTGGCAATAAATTTGCCTGACCCATCCGGTTCATCTCCTGCACTAAATCCTCCTGGCAATGCAATAATTTGAGATTTGTCTATTATTGTTTTCATCTGATAAATAGACTCTTTTATATGTTTAGGGTTTTGATTTTTGAATATAAAGGTTTCTACCTCGCCCCCTACTTTTTCAAAGGCTCTCTTCATATCATACTCACAATTAGTTCCAGGAAAAATTGGTATAAATACCTTTGGTTTTGTTATAGTCCTAGATTTTTTTATTCTATTTCCTCTTGTATAACTTATATCTAAATAAGAAGTAATCTTTTTACCTTTTCTAGGAAACACTTTTTCTAGTGGCTCTTGAAAAGCTATTACCATTTCTTCTAAATCTATCTCTATTTCTCCATATTTCATAATTGAATTTTTAATTGTTCTTCCTATTACTTTATGTCTTATTTCATTTAATTCTTCTATATCTTCCTCGTCAATTTCAATTATTAAAGATCCATAATCAGGTTTAAATAAATCTACTTTTTCAATAAATTCAACGCCTATTTTATTTCCTATAGACATTTTTGTTATAGCTTCTGCTATTCCACCATGTCCTAGTGTATGACAAGATAATATTTTACCCTTTTTAATCAACTGATTTAATCTTGTATATGTTTTTTTAATCATATTAAATTTAGGAATATTTCTATCATCTTTTTCTATTTCTAATAATACTATGCTACTATTTGTTTTCTTTATCTCTTGACTTACTATATTTCTTACATCACCAGAAGCTACAGCAAAAGATACCAATGTTGGAGGAACATCTATATCCTTAAATGTTCCTGACATACTATCTTTACCACCAATTGCAGGTATGTCTAATTCCTTTTGAACTTGCAAAGCACCCAACAAAGCTCCTAAAGGTTTACCCCACTTCTCAGGACTTTTTCCTAATTTTTCAAAATATTCTTGTAAGGTTAGTCGAATATTGCTTAATTCTCCTCCTAAAGCTATCACTTTCGCAATGGAATGAAGAACTGAATACATTCCTCCATGAAATGGACTCCATTTAGCTATTTTAGGATTATATCCATAAGTCATAATTGTACATGTATTAGTTTCCCCTTTTAAAACCGGTATTTTCGATACCATACCTTCCGCTGGAGTTAAACCATATTTCCCTCCATAAGGCAATATAACTGTGGAAGCTCCTATAGTGCTATCAAAATTCTCTCTTAATCCCTTTTGATCGGCTATATTTAAATCCCTTAATTTATTTAACCATATATCTTTGAGACTGCTACCATCTTTTACAATTATATAATTATCAAAATAACTATTCTCCCTACTAGGATTATTAATTAAACATTTACTTCTTTGAACTGCTCCATTAGTATCTAGAAAACTTCTATCTAAATCAACTATTTTTTTACCACGCCATTCCATAATTAGACGATTGTTATCTGTTATTTCTGCCACGATAGTAGCTTCTAAATTTTCTTCTTCTGCTAAAGCTTTAAACTTATCACTGTTTTCTCTATCCACTACAACAGCCATTCGCTCTTGAGATTCAGAAATAGCTAGTTCTGTACCATCTAATCCATTATATTTCTTAGGTACTTTATCTAGATTTATATATATACTTGGAGCTAATTCTCCTATTGCAACAGATACACCCCCTGCTCCAAAATCATTGGATTTTTTTATAAGGGTAGGTGCCTCTTTATTTCTAAACAAACGTTGTATCTTTCTTTCTTCTGGTGGATTTCCTTTCTGAACTTCTGAACCACATTCCATCAAAGAAGTTTCATCATGTTCTTTAGATGACCCTGTAGCACCTCCACATCCATCTCTACCTGTTTTCCCTCCTAATAAAATTACCACATCTCCTGCTTCCGGAGTTTTTCTTATTACATTATCTTTAGGTGCTGCCGCAATAACTGCTCCTACTTCCATTCTTTTTGCAATAAATCCTTCATCATAAACTTCTGACACTTGTCCCGTAGCTAGACCTATTTGATTACCATAAGAACTAAAACCTTTTGCTGCTTCTGTAGTTATTTTAATTTGGGGCAGCTTTCCTACTAATGTTTTAGAAACATCTTCTGTAGGATCACCACTACCGGTTATCCTCATGCCTCCATAAACATAACTTCTTCCAGAAAGAGGATCTCTTATAGCACCACCTAAACACGTTGCAGCTCCTCCAAAAGGCTCTATTTCAGTTGGATGATTATGCGTTTCATTTTTAAACATAACCAACCATTCCTCTATTTCTCCATCAATATCAACTTCAACTACTATACTAGCTGCATTTATTTCTTCAGATACTTCTAAATCATTCAATAATCCTTTTTTCCTCATTTCCTTCATTGCTATAGTAGCTACATCCATGAGAGTTATATTTCTTTTTTCATTCTTATATACAAATTTTCTAGATTCTAAATATTTATTGTATGCTTCTTCAATTGGATATTTATAATATCCATCTTCAATTTCTATTCCTTCAATATTTGTCATAAATGTAGTATGTCTACAATGATCAGACCAATAAGTGTCTATTACTCTTATTTCTGTTATTGTTGGGTTTCTTCTTTCATTTATTCTAAAATATTCTCTTATAAAATCTATATCTTCATTATTCATAGCTAAACCTAAAATTTCCTTGATATCATTAGACTTATATTTCTCTTCATTTATAAAATCATTTAATATTTTTACATTTGACGGTTCTTTATAAGGTATTTCTAAGCTTTTAGGTTTATTTAAAGATGCTTCTCTAGAATCAACTGGATTAATAATATATCTTTTTACTTTATCAATTTCATCTTTCGATATGCCTTTCACAACTATAATTTTAGCTGTATTTACAATAGGATTACTATCTTCAGACAATATTTTAATAGCTTGTACTGCTGAATCTGCTCTCTGATCATATTGACCAGGTATATATTCTACTCCAAAGGCTGTTTCATCTTCATCAATAGGAAATGTTTCATTATAAATTCTATCTACATTAGGTTGTGAAAAAATTATAAATTTACTTTTTTCAAAAAGTTCCTCTTCAATCCCTTGAATATCATAACGATTTAATATTCGTACTTTTTTTAGTCTTTCCAATCGTAAATTTTCTCTTAAATTATTAAATAATTCCTTTGCTGAACTATCAAAACCTTTTATTTTTTCAACATATATTCTCTTTATGATAGTATTCATCCCCTTTATATACAAAATAAAAGCTTAAACTAAGAAACCTCCATATGGGGAATTCTTAGTCTAAGCTTTTGGTCACCAAAATAATCCTGTAAAAAAATATACAGAACTTAGCTAAAATCTCACCCATAGTCAGATGATTTACGGTCATCTGGTAGAGACTTTCGGACCTTATTTCCGATATTATATGGATATCTATTTATTTTTCATCTTAATAATAACAAAGTAAATTATATAAGTCAACAACTTTTTATGAATTTTAAATATCATTTATAATTTATAGTTCATTTTATATCGTATTTTATATAACTTTACTTACTTATAATTCGTAAATTTTATCTCTAAAATTTTAACCTCCAAAAAACAAATCAAATATATTTCCTAAATCACTAGATTTTGCTTTATAAATTTCTGTATACTTACACCTAGAACATGTTACAGTAGAAAATTTTTCGCTTTGAACGTCAAAAAGTTTTGATAATGTTCCTCCTGTTGCTTGAAATTGTCCTGTTTCATAACTAATATTACCACATTTAGGGCATTCCCAATTTCCATTCATACAAACATCTCCTCTTTGCTAAATACAATATTTTAAACTATTATATCATAATAATATATATTATAAACCCTCTAGAAATCCATCTAGAGGGTTTATAAGCAATCTATTTATTTTTCTGCTTCTTCTAATGCTTTTTCAGCTAATTCAAAAAATTCAACAACATGAATTGACACTCCTGATATTGCATCTGTATGTCCTTCATCATCTGTATACTCTATATCTGTTGGATCTTGT
>NZ_WSFU01000051.1 GCF_016820635.1 Anaeromonas gelatinilytica
AATGAGAATAAGGCGAAGTTTAGTTAATTCGTAATATTTAGTGTTCATTGGGAAAAGTTTGTACAGCTATATGGATATAAAATTAGAAAAACTGTTGTTAATTACCTTTTACTTGATTAGCTATCTATTTCTCCACAGCCCCTTTTTGGTTTAAACTAAAATTTTCAGAATATATTGACAAAGATGTGGCTTCATATATACTATTAATTAAGGAAAAGGAGGTACTAGATGAACTTAATTGATATTGGTTATAGTGAATTTTTTGGTACTGAAAAAATTGTCCCATCTGTTGGAAGGATTTCTTTTGTTAATCGTCAAAACTATAAAGTCATTTTGGAGGAAGGAGAGTTTTCTGCTGTATTAAAAGGAAGCTTAGCATATAATATAATAGATCAAGAAAAATATCCTGTTGTTGGTGATTGGGTAAAAACTACTCCTATTGAAGAAGATAAGGTGTTGATTGTAGAAATATACCCGAGAAAAAATAAAATAAATAGAAAAGTTAGTGGTGTAAAAATAGAGGAACAGGTTTTAGCTGCAAATATTGATAATGTTTTAATATGTACATCGCTAAATGATGATTTTAGTTTTAGCAGAATAGAACGATACTTGTTTGCTTTTTCTTCCGATGTTAAACCAATTATTGTCTTGACAAAAAGAGACTTAGAAGAAAATTATATAGACTATTTAAATCAAGTGAAATCAAGATTTCTCAATGTTGATGTGGAATGTGTGAGCATAGTTGATAGGAGTATATCCACATTAAGTAAGTATTTTGTTGGAGGTTCAACGTCAGTTTTGGTTGGATCATCAGGCGTTGGAAAGTCGACTTTGGTTAATTCTTTATTTGGAAAAGAGTTGCTGAAAATAAGTGATGTAAATAAAAAGAATGATAAAGGTCGTCATACTACCACTTTTAGACAATTAATTTATATTGGTGAAGGGAAAGGTTGTATAGTTGATACTCCTGGGATGAGAGAATTATCAATTTGGGATTCTGATGCAGGTGATACATCTTTTTCAGACATTGAAGAATTATCTCATCATTGTAAATTTAGGGATTGTACACATACTGTTGAAACGGGATGTGTAGTTTTAGAAGCGGTAAAAGAGGGAAAGCTGGACAAAGAAAGATATAAGAATTATTTAAAATTGATTAGAGAAGAAAAATTTATAAATAGTCAAAAAAATTATTTTACGAGAAGAGAACATAATAGAAGAATAAAGGAGAGATGCCAAAGAAAGAAGAAAAAAAGATTTTATTAAAAGCAAATTCTGTTTTAAAAAATCTAAAAGTGGCTTCAGATACTGCATTTCACCTAAAGGTAGGCTTCGCACCCATAAGGACAAATTTTTTTACTTAAAGATCGTGTGATTTCAAATGTAGTTAATAAATCATCTATTATTTTATTTTTTAATTTATTACCTCTATCAGTATGTAATATATTAACATCTTCTAGAGATCTTTTTATAGTTGAAAAAGTTTTATATACAAGATTTGCATCTTTATTTTTGCCAGCAGTATATCCAATAATTTCACGGTTATATAAATCTAATAATATGCATATATAATTCCGTTTTCCTCTAACATTTACATAAGTCAAATCACTTACTACTACATCTAAAGTTTTTTTCTAGTAAATTTTCTATCAACAATATTATCAATTTTTTCTTCATTACATTTTGAAGTATGAACTTTATATTGCTTAATTGTATAATTAGATACTAAGCCATATTTTTTCATAATATAGCTAATTTTTCTTGTTCCATAGTTATTTTTGCTATTTTTATATGTGTGTCAAACCTTATCATAAGTAACGTAGACTCTCTTTTTAAACATTAGTGTGACTAGTGTTAATGAGTTTAGAGCTACTATTAATCTATTGATAATTTGAACCAGTTATAGTATTATATACAAAATAAGGTTTTTACTTGGAGCGTGATAATATGAGTCATGAATTCATAATTCATGAAAGGGACACAAAGCTCTGTGCAAAGTCTGTAGGTATGACTTGGGCGATGAATTGCATAGAGATAAGTATTGATATCGCCTTTTAAAACTAGAATTCATAAATACAGGCTTTGTTTCCTTAATTTAAAATATAATTTTAAGGAGATGAGTTTTGTGCAATATACAAATGCTAAAGTAATCTTACCAGATAATTTAGTTAAAGAGATTCAAAAATATATTCAAGGTGGATATATATATTCCATGTCAACCGAAGGCAAGAAAAAGGTACAGAGAAAATAATTATATAAAGAACAGAAATGAAAGTATACGTAATAGGCATAAAAATGGTGATAAAATTAAAGATTTAGCTGAAGAATTTTATCTATCAGTTGATAGTATTAAGAAAATTGTATATGCAAAATAATATAGATTTAAGGCTGTTGTTCTTTAATGAGTGGCAGCTTTTTATATATTATACATTATAACTAATGACAAATAAGACATAACTTATATAAGTCCACCATGTATAAAAGTTTATACAGAAAAACAAATTCCCTTTTATTGTATTAATAATGAAAGTAGAATTATATATAAGATAACAATAAATTATGCATAAAATAGGAAAAGTGAGGGAATTAGAATGGATATTAATTGTAAAATAAATCAGTATCTTGATGATTATGCGAAATTATGGCCTTTTAGTGGTGTTATTTCAGTAGTTAAAGAAGGAGAGGTTATATTTAGTAAAGGTTATGGTATGGCAAATATAGAACATAGTGTTCCTAATACAACAAAACTAAAATATAAAATAGCTTCTCTTACAAAACAATTTACTTGTGCAGGAATTATGATTCTTCAAGAAAGAGGATTGCTAAAGGATTTAGAACAAAGTATTTTTAAGTTTGTCTGTCAACAGGCATATGGAATATTAGTAGAAATATTTGAAAAATTAGATGATAAGCTAATCAAAGATAGAAACAAAAAAATTTATAGAAATAAAGGCTTTAAACGAACTAGTATTAAGATAGTAATGGGAGAAATTGAATATAATCGTAGAATATATGAGTATAAAAATAAAGATGATAAAAATAAAATGAAAAAGTTAGAAGAGTTATATAATTACTTAGTAAATAATAAAGAAGGCATAGTGTTATATAAGTTATACCCTGATATAAATTTTCTTGAACCGCCAGAAGGCGTAAAATATAGAAATTTAGGAACTGTGGAGCATAATATATGTGATATATTATCACAAAGAATGAAAGGAAATAAAACAAGCTGGTCAAAAAAGGAGCAAGTAATTTAGCAAAAACATTAGCAGAAAAAGTAAGTGCAGAAAGACAATACAAAGAATTATAGAGCAAAGAACAATTAATAATTTAAACTTTATTTAACAATGATGATTATTTTTTAAAATTAACCATAAGATTTCTATGTCCTTACAGGCATTAAGAATAAAATTCAAACTATAAAAATTAATAATTTTTGGATGATTTAATATAAGAAAAAGAATTGCCAACTATTACTTGACTGTAACCAAATAAACAGAATAATTGTTTTTAAGCATAAAAAGTCGTATAATAGAACTGGATAATATTACATATATTTAATTGAGTTAATTACAAGAATGATATTAAAAAAAATAATAGGCGAACACAAGGAAGAGTGCATATGAAAAAAACGGTTACTTATCTATATCCTAACAAATATGAAGCATCGAATTTAAAGGTCTTTCAAGATACTACGAGCCAAATCAGAGGTTATTACTTTACAAAAGATAATGCTAAAGCTATTGAAGATTTTCCTTCATCAGAAAACTATGCAGTTTATTTTTTGTTTGATGATAGTTTGGAAGATCAATTTTTAATTACATTATTATGCTATGATTAAAAAGTGACCTAAGCTATATTTAATGAAATGAGGAATAAATAGAATGGGAGTTGTGCAGATGTTAGCCATTCAATGCAGTAAAAAATTAAGAAAACAATTAAAAATAGATATTCCTAAAAAAATACCATCAAGTCTAGACTCATTTTATTCCTGGCATTCCCATCTATTTATCCTTAATAGAAAAAAATGTACTATTGTCATGAATAATTTAACAAGGTATAATTTCATCCTAGTGGGATTAAAAAAAGAGGATTTCAAAGTATATGATCAGATGGTAGTTGATGCTATTAGGGATAATCTGTTAGCTGAGGGAGCAACGAAGAAGGAAGTTGATAAATACATAAAAAACTGTGGTTCACCGATATATTTACAAGCCAGTGATAGAAGCATTATTAGTCAAATGAATGAAATGATTAGAGTGATTGGATATTGGAATAGTATAGATAAACAAGATGGTGTTGAAACTGATTTAAAAGAAATCAATCGTAGATTGAACAGTTTTATGATGCTGAAGCTACCAAAAAGTTATTCTGGGGAAACGATGTTAGATGAATTGAAAATTTTAGTTTGAAGAGATTTCGTGAATAGCAATAAGGTTAAATTTCACAATTAGAACCTTTAGAAAATGGATATATTGAAATGGAAGGAATAGTGCTATATAAGCTTCGTCTCCAAAGTTTAAGAGAATCTTACATTGGTAAATAACCTATTGACTATCACCTTAGGTGTTAGCATATGATTATATTGAGGTGATAAATATGTTAATTAACGAAACAAGCAAAACAACGAATTTAACTAATAAAGCAATTGAGTATTACACAGAAAAAGAGTTGATTTTTCCTGATATTCTAGAGAATGGTTATAGAGATTTCAGCGAAAATGACGTGGAACGCTTAAAGAAAATCTCTGTTCTTCGTAAATTGGGAATTAGCGTAGAAGAAATCAAAGCAGTACTTGATGATGAAACCGGAGACGTGCTGCAAAAGTTATCGGTTCAAAAGGAATTGAATTCACAGAGAGAACAGATAAAGAGAACTATACTTGATAAACTTAGTTGTGGTAGTAGCTATTCTGAAATAAAAGAAGAGCTGAAGGTAATCGAACAAGGTTTATCAGTCATCGAGAAGTTATTGGAGGCATTCCCAGGATATTATGGTAGATTTATTTGCCTGCATTTTGCGCGGTTTTTGAATGAACCCATTATGACAGACCAGCAAAAATCTGCGTATCAAGAAATTGTAACATTTTTGGATGAGGTTCCATCGCTCAACTTTCCGGAAGATTTGCAAGAGTATTTAATTGAAAACACAAAGCACATAAGTACTGAAAATATTATTCAAATGATGGAAGACACAAAGCGATCTATTGAAAATCCAAAAGATTTTTTATCTGAAAACAAGGAAATGTTAGAGCAATATTTAGAATTTAAACAATCAGATAAATTCAAAAATTCACCTTTGTACAAAATTCAGTCTTTGCTAAAAGAATTCAATAGTACAAGTGGCTATTATGACATTTTCATTCCTGCAATGAAAAGGCTAAGTACCTCCTATGCTGAGTATTATAAGCAATTAGAAATCGCCAATGAAAAATTAATCGAGCAATACCCAAATATTGAAAAATTGAATAGTTAGAGCTAATGAGAATAAGGCGAAGTTTAGTTAATTCGTAATATTTAGTGTTCATTGGGAAA